>JAQVZN010000050.1 GCA_028708155.1 Minisyncoccota bacterium
AAAACAATAAATTCATTATTTTTCCAAATACCAAGCTTTACCGTAAAAGCTGACTGGTTGGCACTTTTTTTAATTCCAGAAAGTTCTATTTTTCCACTTTCATATTGACTTAAACTACTGATATCCCATTGTTTTTCGTCTAAAGCTTTTGGGTTTGAATAAAGAAATTCAAAATCATTAGGATAATTAATAATTATAGATAAATCTTCAAGCGAATAAGGAACTTCCGAAGCATAATTTATACTGAAAGAAAAAGCTTTATCTATACTAGTTATTTTTGAAGGTAAATTAAAATCTAAACTAATAGGAACATTTTTAACGGTACTTAAAAACTCTGTATAAACTTCACTTCTAGTATTTAAATCTTTTGGTTTAAAGCTTAAAGTCGCCTTTGCTATCTTTAAACTCCCTTCCTCTCCTAAAAGCCTAGCTTTAAAATTAAAAGTTCTTTCTTGCCCCGGATAAATACTTCCGCCCAAATCTTCCTCACTTAAAAGCAATATCTTTTCTCCATCTGTAATTGCTTCATTTGGATATTCAAAAATAAGTTCAGGTTCTTCTAATCTAACATTTCCGTTATTTTTAAACCTAACGACATATTCCATATTTTCTCCTAAAGAAACTTCTGTAGGTCCTAATATTTCTAGCTTTAATACTTCTTTGGAAAAAGAAGTACTTTGCCACCAAAAAATAATTAAAGCAAAAAAAGCTATTAAAGAACCAATAATGATAAGGATTTTTTTATTTTTCATTTTTCTTATATTTTTTTAATACCAATTATAAATGGCACTTCATAAATTTTTAATTCTTTTTTAATTTCTAGTTCTTCGTCAAAAATATAATCTTTGGCTAAAACTTCTTTTAAAATTAAATTTTTAATATCTTGACTTAAATCTCCTCCCTCGCATTTTAATAAAATAGAATCATCTTTACTATAATGAAGATCTTTTCTCATTTGTTGAACGTTTCTAATAATTTCTCTTGCAATACCTTCTTCTTTAAGCTCTTCTGTTAATTCAAAATCAAGAACAACATCTTCTTTTATGCTAGGATCAACAACAATTTTTTTGACATTGATCTCATCTTTAATAATATCTAAGAGTTCTTCGTTGATTTTATTTTTAATTGTAGCCAAACTAAGTGGTTGTCTAACCTTAACCCCTTTCTCTATTCTCTCATTTAAAGCTAAGTTAACAATTTCTCTTGCTTTTTGCATTTCTTCTTCAAGATCAGCATTATAATATTTTTCTTCTAGTTTAGGAAAATCACATAAATGGACACTCATTAAATCATTTTCATCTTTTAACTCTTGATAAATTTTTTCAGAAATAAAAGGAATAAAAGGAGCCATTGTTTTTGAAATTTCTTTTAAAACAAACTTTAGAGTTGTTTCCGCTTCGTTAAATTCTAAATCTGATTCTGGTTTTTGAAACCTTCTTCTAGATCTTCTAATATACCAATTTGAAAAATCATCAACAAAATTATTAAACAACCTAACTGCTCTTGTAAGCTCATACTTATCCATATACTCTGCCATTTCTTTGTCTAAAGTAAAAAGTTTAGATAAAATCCATTTGTCTAAAATGTTGGTTGATTCTACTTTTTCACTATTCTTTTTATAAGTATTATAAAAAATAAAACAATTTTCAAAACTTAAGATTATTTTTCTTGAAACTTCTTTTACTCTGTCTTCTGAGAAACGATAATCTTCACCAGTGTTTGTAGAAGATAATAAGAAATACCTTAAAGCATCTGCTCCATATTTATCAAAAATTTCATCAACCTCAGGATAATTTTTTAATCTTTTACTTAGCTTTCTTCCTGTTTTGTCTAAAACAAGTCCGTTAACAATAACGTTTTGAAAAGCAGGTTGATCTTTTCCAAGTCCAATATCATCTAAAGTTAAAGCGGTAGCTATTACGTGCAAAGTATAAAACCAACCTCTAGTCTGATCTAATCCTTCGGTAATAAAATTAGCTGGAAAAGTTTTTTCTACTAATTCTTTATTTTCAAATGGATAATGCCATTGACTATAAGGCATTGAACCAGATTCAAACCAACAATCAAAAACCTCTTTAGTCCTTTCCATCTCTCCTCCACATTCACATTTTAAATAAACATCATCTATATATGGTTTGTGTAAATCTGATGTTTCTCCTCTTATTTTTAATTTTTCAAGCTCTTCAACACTTCCAACGCAAATCATTTTGGAACATTTTTCACATTTCCAAATAGGTATTGGTGCGCCCCAAAATCTATTTCTTGCAAAATCCCAATCTCTTGCTCCCTCAAGCCATTTTCCAAATCTTCCTTCTTTAATATGCCCTGGAACCCAATGTATTTTTTTATTATTTTCAATTAATTGATCTTTAAATTTAGTAACCATTAAATAATAGCTTTCCTTTGCAAAATACATTAAAGGAGAATCACACCTCCAACAGAAAGGATATGTGTGACTTACTAACTCTTCTTTATATAAAATATTATTTTCTTTTAAATCCTTAATTATTTTTTTATTAGCTTCAAAAATATTCTCTCCTTTATAATCTTCTACAAAGTCTAAAAATTTTCCTGATTCATCAACGGTGTGAACAAAAGGAAGATCGTATTTTTTCCCTACATTATAATCATCTTCTCCGTACATTGTTGCAATATGGACAAGCCCTGTTCCGTCTTCTCCTCCTACAAAATCAGCATCAACTATTTGAAAAGCATTCTCTGCTTTTTCTACCCCTTTTAAATAATCAAAAACTGGTTCGTATCTTAAACCTAAAAGATCTTTTCCTTTTAATTCTTTCTCTATTTTATATTCCTCAGTTAATATCTCTAATCTTTTTTTTATTAAAATATATTTTGAATCTTCTATTGAAACTACTACATAGTCCTCATTACTATTTATAGCAACAGCTACATTTTGAGGAAGTGTCCAAGGAGTTGTTGTCCAAATTAAAAGAAAAGTATTTTCTTGATCTTTTAATTTTAATTTAATATAGACTGATCTATCTTTAACTTCTTTATATCCTTGATTAACTTCAAAATTAGCTAAAGTAGTTGAGCATCTAGGACAATATGGAGAAACTCTATAATCCTTTTTTACAAGGTTTTTATCCCAAAGCTTTTTCAAAACCCACCAAACAGATTCTGTATACTCTTTATCCATTGTTGAATAAGAGTTTGAATAGTCTGCCCATCTTCCAACTCTTGCTAATGTTTTTTCAAAATCTTCAACACAAGTAAAAACAGAATCCCTACAACATTTATTGAACTTATCTATTCCAAATTCTTCAATCTCTTTTTTGTTCTTAATGTTAAGTTCTTTTTCAATTAAATTTTCAATAGGAAGTCCGTGACAATCCCAACCAACACGCCTTGGAACTTTAAATCCTTTCATTGTTTGATATCTTAAAACTGTATCCTTAATAGTGTTTATAAGAATGTGTCCATAATGAGGTTTTCCTGTAGCAAAAGGAGGGCCATCATAAAAACTAAAGTAAGGGAAACCCTCTCTTCTTTTAATAGATTCTTCAAAAACATTATTCTTTTCCCAAAATTTAAGTATTTCTTCTTCGTATTTCATATATTAAAATTAACATCTTTATCTATATTTTTCAATTAAGCTTCCTTAATTCTCCTGTCCCAATAATATTTTCTCTTTGCCTTATAATCTCTTCAAGATCCCAATCGTTTACAAAAGCTTCTAAAAATAAAAT
>JAQVZN010000007.1 GCA_028708155.1 Minisyncoccota bacterium
TAATCCTTTAGCGCTTGTTTACGATTTAGGCTTCCAACTTTCCTTTTTAGCTGTTTTAGGAATTATATTTTTTAATAATTATTTTAAAGAAAAACTTTCCTTTCTTAAAAACGATTTTTTGAAAGACTTAGTAGCGGTTAATTTTTCAGCCCAAGTTTTTGTTTTACCTCTTTTAATTTATACCTTTAACTATATTTCTTTATCTTCTTTAATTACGAATATTTTGATCGTTCCAATTTCTACTTTTTTACTTATCTTTGGTTTTGTTTCTGTTTTAGTTTCTTTGATTTTTCCTAATTTAGCTTTTTTCTTTTACGCTCCGCTTTCTCTTATTTTAGGTTATGTTTTATTTATTCTTGACAAGTTTTCTTTTATGATTATAAAGGTAGATAATTTTCCGTTAATCTTTCTTGTTTTAATTTATCTAATAATTATTTTTATTGCTTATAAAATAAGAAAAAAAAGATTTGAATTTTATATATAAAAAATGTATAATATATTTATGAAAACAAAATCATTCACTTTAATTGAACTTCTAGTAGTTATTGTTATCATCGGCATTCTTGCTGCTGTAATTGTTGTTTCTACAACTTCATCTATTTATAAAGCTAATCTAGCTAAGGGGCAGGTTTTTTCTGAAAATGTTAAAAAAGATTTATTCTTTAATTTGGTAGCTGATTGGAATTTTGATGATTCTTCAAATTTAGGAAAAGATGATGCGGGGAATAACAATCTTACTTTATATCAATTTACTCAAGCCGAAGGGGACGATTGCTTATTCTCTAAATGTATTTATTCAGGAAGTACTTCAATAACTCGTTATGCTATGGATGATAATTTTAATATGCCAACTCAAGATTTTACGATTGATTTTTGGGTTAAAATGGCAACAGACGCTCCTTCTAGCTCATATATTTTAACCTATGCATCTAGCACTTCTTTTAATGAAATTTTAATTGGAACTGGTGGTACTAATTTTGTTTTTTATACTAATAATAGTTCTCATACATACAGCGCAAATATTAAAGACAATAAATGGCATTATGTGACAATTATGAGAGACAAAACAACAGATACTAATTTTGATAACACCGTTTATTTAGATGGAAATTATATTAATAAAATATCTGATACAACAGGAGACTTAGATCCCCAAGGATGTTTTATTATTGGACAAGAACAAGATAGTTTGTGTGGGGCTTTTGATGCTAATCAATCCTTTAAAGGATACTTAGATAGTGTTAGAATTTATAATAATATTTTAAGTTCAGCACAAATAAAAAATAATTACATTTCAGGACTTAATAAATTATTTTTAATTGGAAAAATTTCTGAAATAGAATATAATCAAAGAATAAATAATTAAAAAAATGTCAAATAAAGTTTGGGTAATTTCAATAGATATGGGGTATGGTCACCAAAGAACTGCTTATGCGCTTAAGCATATTGCTATGGACGGTGAAATAATATCAGCTAATAATTATAAAGGTATCCCTGCTAAAGATAAAAAATTATGGATACAGTCTAGGTCTTTTTATGAATTTATTTCTAGATTTAAGAAAGTTCCTTTTTTGGGAGATTTTGCTTTTTCTGTTTATGACAATTTCCAACAAATAGTTAATTTTTATCCAAAAAGAGATTTATCCCAAACAGGTTTTGTTCAAAAAAGTATTTATTCTCTTTTAAAGCATAATTGGGGAAAACACTTAATAAAAAAATTAGCCAAAGATAACGTTCCTTTGGTAACAACATTTTTTAACGTAGCTTTTATGGCTGAATATTTTGATTATCCTTGTAATATTTTTTGTATAGTGTGTGATACCGATATTTCAAGAGGATGGGCACCACTTAATCCTTCTCAAACTAGGATTAAGTATTTTGCTCCTACAGTAAGAGCAGCTGAAAGACTAGAACTTTATGGAGTTAAAAAAGAAAATATTTATTTAACAGGTTATCCGTTGCCAGAAGAAAACATTGGAAAAAGCGAAAGTATTTTAAAAGAAGATTTAAGAAACAGATTGGTTAATTTAGATCCAAAGAAAAAATATTATAAAAAGTATAAGGTGCTTATAGATGACAAACTTAAGAAACTTCCTTCTAAGTCAGATCATCCTTTAACAATCTTATTCTCTGTGGGTGGGGCTGGAGCTCAAGCCGATTTAGCTTTAAAAATTGTCAACAATCTTAAAGATAGACTTAATGCAGGAGAAATTAAATTGATTTTATCAGCAGGAATTAGAAAAAATGTTTTTGATTTTTTTAAAGAGAAAATAAAGGATGTTAAGAATGTTGAAATAATATATGAAAATAATTTTGATGATTATTTTACAAACTTTAATAAAGCTTTAAGGAAAACAGATATATTATGGACAAAACCTTCCGAACTTTCTTTTTACGCAATGCTTGCTATTCCTATAATTATTGCTCCTGAGATTGGTTCTCAAGAAAAGTTTAATAAAAGATGGATAGAGAATTCTGGTTTTGGAGTAGCAGAACAAGATATTGATTGTGTAGAAGATTGGCTATTTGATTGGATTAATAAAGGATATTTTGCAGAGATGGCAATGGATGGTTTTATTAAAGGAGAAAGAAACGGAATTAAAAATATTAAAAAACATATAATTAGATGTTCTGGTTTATAGTTGCGATATCAGCTTATTTCTTTTTAGCTATATCTTCTTTGGGAGATAAGATTTTCTTAAAAGGGAAAGAAGATCCAAAGACATACGTTTTTTATGTTTGCCTTTTAAGTGGACTAATTGTTTTTTTGATTCCTTTTATTACTTTCAATATTCAACCTTTCAATATTTTAATTTGGCCTATTTTAGAAGGAATAACTTATGCAGGAGCTCTTTATGCTTTATATTATGCTTTAGATAGATTTGAGGTTTCGGTTGTAGTTCCAGTTTTAGGAGGACTTCAACCAGTTTTTATATTTTTACTAAGTTTTCTCTTTTTTAATATAACGGAAGTTTCTTTTCAAAATATAATTGCTTTAATTGTTTTAATTATTGGAACAGTTTTGATTTCTCTTAATGGGAAAATGAAATTTAAAAGCAAAGGTCTTTTGTTTTGTTTTTTGCCAGCGTTTTTATTTGCTTTAGATTTTATTTTAACAAAGCAAGTTTTTTTAAATCAATCATTTCTAGAAGGTCTTGTTTATATGAGAGTTTCTTCTTGTTTAATAGTTCTTTTTTTCTTGTTTAATGGTAAATTTAGAAGAAACATTTTTAAAGAAGGAAAGAAGAGTAAAAAGAAAACGATATTCTTAGGAGCTCAAGGGGCAGGGGCTATTGGAGCCCTTCTTCAAAGTTATGCGATTAGTTTAGTTCCCGCAGCAAGTTTAGCGATATTGAATGCTTTAAAGGGGACGCAATATGTTTTTTTACTTATCTTAACCTTTATTATCTCTATTTTTTATTCAAAGATTTTAAAAGAAGATTTTCATAGAAAAAATTTAATTATTAAGGTTATTTCTATTATTATAATTGGTTTAGGTATTGCCTTGTTGACCTTATAACTTTGTGATATAATTTTAACTATGAATAAATATATTTTCTGGACTTTAATTGCACTTTTAATAATAATTATTTCATTTTTTTTAATTTTCTTTATGGGAAAAAAGAACACAGTTGAAAATATTAATTGGGGGGTAAATTTTTCTCAGAAACAGGCTTCTGATCTTGGACTTAATCCTAAAGAGGTGTATCTTAATATTCTTGATGATTTAAAAGCTGATCATATTAAAATAGCAATGCATTGGGATCTTATTGAAAAAACTCAAGATTCTTTTGATGTAACAGATTTTGATTTTTATATTAAAGAAGCAGAAAAAAGAGATGTTAAAGTAATTTTAGCAATTGGTATGAAAACTCCAAGATGGCCAGAATATCATATGCCTAAATGGACAGAAGATTTAACAAAAGAAGAGCAACAAGAAGAAATATTAGAAATGATTTCTTTTATTGTTGATAGATATAAAGATAGTCCTAGTTTGATATCTTGGCAAATTGAGAATGAGCCTTTCTTTAATTACGGAAAAGCTCCATGGAAAGATGGTAGTTTTCTTGGAAGAGAAATTGAGGAAGCGAGAAAAATAGATAACACTCACAAAATAGTTGTAACTGATAGTGGAGAAATGTCTTTTTGGATAAGAGCGGCAAAGTTAGGAGATGTTGTTGGAATTACAATGTACACCAAAGTTTGGTCAGAGAAGTTAAGAAATTATTTTTCTTATAAATTACCAGCTGTATTTTATGGAAAAAGAGCAGACTTAATCAAATGGCTTTTTGATAAAGAAGTCTGGTGTCTCGAGCTTCAAGCAGAACCATGGTCAAAGGAGCTAATACAGGACGCAACACTTGAAGAACAGCTTGAAAGTATGGACATTAATAGATTAAAGTATAATATTGAATATGCTAAGAATACAGGATTAAATACTTTTTATTTCTGGGGAGTTGAATGGTGGTATTATATGCAACAAAAATATGACGATTCTTCTTTTCTAGATGAAGCAAAAAAATTATGGAATTAAGTATAATTATACCGACATTAAACGAAGAAAGATTATTACCCTTTCTTTTAGAATTAATTAAGGAAGAAAATTCAAAAAACAATATAGAGGTCATTATTGCCGATGCAGGGTCTTCTGATAAAACAGTCCAAATTGCAAAAGATTATGGATGCAAAGTAGTTGAGGGAGGGCTTCCAGCAAGAGGTAGAAACAACGGAGCAAAATATGCAACCGCAGAAATTCTTTTTTTTATGGATGCTGATGTTATTTTTAGTAAAGGAACAATAGAGAAGAGTTTAAAAGAGTTTAAAAGAAAGAAACTTGATGCGGCTTCTTTTGGTATTTATACCCAAGAAAAAAATCTTTATATGAATAAAACAACAATGAATTTATTCTATAATTATCCGCAAAGAATTTTAAAGAAAGTAAGCCCTATGGGAGCAATGGGAATAATGGTTAAAAAAGATATTTTTAATAAAGTTAAAGGTTTTGATGAAGATATTAAACTTGCTGAAGATCATTATTTCGTAAGAAAGGTTAGTAAAATAGGGAAATATGACATCATTAGAAAAATAAAGTTATATATGCCCTTGAGAAGGTTTAGGCAGGATGGATATATGAAAACTTTCTTGAAATATGCTTTTTGTTTTTTACATATGAATATAAAAGGACCACTTAAAAAAGATAATGTTGTCCATTATAATTTTGATCATTATAATAATAATAAAATAATAAGAAGAAAAAAATATGTCAATTTACGAACTTCCAAAAACAGAAGAGAAAGAGTTAAATAAAAAAAACTTTAAGAATATCTGGAATATTATCTTTTTTGTTTTCATTCTTTTGATCAGTATTTTTATGGGCTTAAATATTGGAAGCGTTTTAATTGCAGATAGTGAAGAAAATAAAAACACTTCAGAAAATGTTTGTTTAACTGAAGAGAGTATGGTTATTTCAACCACTGAAGAAAGTATGCCTTCTGTAGTTTCTGTTATTATAGAAAAAACAGCAGGAGCTATTTATGAAGAATACAATTCAAATGATTTTTTGCAGATTATTCCTTATTACGGTGAGGAAGATTCTTTAGAGCAAGTTGGAGCAGGAACAGGATTTATTGTTTCTGAAGATGGTCTTATTATCACAAACAAACATGTTGTTGAAGACGAAAATGCTGTTTATAGTATTTTGACCGATGATGGTAAAAAATACGAGGTTGATATTTTATCTAAAAATCCTGTGCAAGATATCGCCATTTTAAAGATTAAAAATGCTTCTGGAGAAGTTTTTAAGCCATTAACTTTGGGAGATTCTTCAACAATTAAATTAGGACAGACGGCTATTGCTATTGGTAATGTTTTGGGGGAGTTCCAAAATACAGTTTCTGTTGGTGTTATTTCTGGACTTGAAAGAGATGTCGTTGCTCAAGGGAACGGAAAAGTAGAAAAACTTGAAGACATTATTCAAACAGATGCAGCTATTAATCAAGGAAATTCTGGAGGACCACTTCTAAATTTAAAAGGAGAAGTTATCGGAATTAATACTGCTGTTTCTCTATCAGGAGAAAGTATTGGTTTTGCTATTCCTATCAATGTAGCAAAAAGAGATTTAAATCAAATAATATCTGAAGGTAAGATAGCTTATCCTTTTTTAGGGATTAGATACGTTATCATTAATGATGATTATAAAGACGAATACGAGGTAACAGAAAATTATGGAGCTTTCATTATTTTCTCTGAAGATAATGAAGAATCTTCTGTTATTCCTGATTCTCCTGCAGATAAAGCTAATTTAAAAGAAGGAGATCTTATTCTTGAAGTTAATTCTAAAAAAGTAGATGAAAAAAATACTTTAACAAAGATAATGCTAAACTATTTTCCGAACGATGAAGTTGTTCTTAAAGTTTTAAGAGACGGAGAAGAAATTTTAGTTCCAGTTACTTTAGGAAATTGGGATGATTATAATGAATAAAACTTGTTTTTTTAAAACGAAATTGCTAGTATTTAGAAGATGAATGAACTAGAAGAAATAAAAAATCGTCTTGATATAGTTGATGTCCTTTCTCAGTATATAAAACTTGAAAAGGCGGGTGCAAATTATAGAGCACGATGCCCTTTTCATAATGAAAAAACAGCCTCTTTAATGGTTTCTCCAGCAAAACAGATTTGGCATTGCTTTGGTTGCTCTAAAGGGGGAGATATTTTTGAATTTGTAAAAGAGATTGAAGGAATTGATTTTTACGATGCTCTTAAAATATTAGCTCAAAAAGCGTCTGTAGAGCTTAAAGGATATGACAAAAGATCGGCTCTTGAAAAAACAGAAAGACAAAAAATATCAGAAGTTTTAATTCAAGCTTCTAAGTTTTTTGAATATTATCTTCATAATTCTAAGAGAGGACAAAAGGCTAAAGAATATTTATTTAATAGAGGTTTTGATGAAGAATTAATAAAAGAATGGAAAGTAGGATACGCTCCAGATAGTTACGAAATGCTTTCTGATTTTTTAGAAGAAAGAGGATATAATAAAACATATATTGAAAAAGGAGGACTTGGTTTTTTAAAAGAAAATGGTAAATTATGTGACCGATTTAGGTCTCGTATAATTTTTCCATTTTTAAATATTAATGGAGAGATTATTGGTTTTACGGGAAGAATTTTTGAAAAAGAAGGCGATCTTGCAAAATATTTAAATACACCAGCAACGGTTCTATATGATAAAAGCAGGGCTCTTTTCGGAATAGATAAAGCAAAACTTGAAATAAGAAAAGAAAATAAATGTATTTTAGTTGAGGGAAATGTGGACGCAATAATGGCTCATAAAGCAGGAACAAAAAATGTGGTTGCGGTTTCGGGAACAGCTTTAACTGACATGCATTTAAAAATTATAAAAAGATATACCACTAATTTAGTTTTTGCTTTTGATATGGATGGAGCTGGAAATAAAGCAACAGAAAGAGCTATTGATTTAGCAAGAGAAATGGGTTTTAATGTAAGTATCTTAGACTTAAAAGAAGAGAAAGATCCAGCAGATGTTATTTTAAAAGAAGGAAAAGAGAAATGGCTAGAAATTGTTCAAAATGAAGAAAAGATAATGGACTTTTATTTCAGAAAAGCTTTTTTGGACAAAGATATTACGAAAGTAGAAGCTAAAAAAGAAATAACTGCGGAATTGCTTCCTCAAATTAAAAAAATAAATAACAGTGTTGAGCAAGCTCATTTTCTTCAAAGATTAGCAGAAGATTTAATGGTTAGAGAAGATGATATCAGAGGCGAGCTTAATAAAATTAAATTAGATAAGAAAGAAGAAGTTTTTGAAAAAGGATTAGGAAAAAATATTCCCACCAAAGAAAAAATAGAAAAAAAGTTTTTGGAACTTTTCTTGATTAATCAAGTAGAAGTTAAAGATTTTCTTTATCTTTTTTCAGAAAAATATAAAGATATTTTAATTCAATTAATTGATTCTCAAAAACAAATAGAAGACATAATAGAAGATAAACAGTTTTTAAGTGAAATTGTTTTAGGATCAGAACACGAAAAAGAAATATTAACACAAAACGAAGTAGTGGTTGGAGAAGAAATGGAAAATTGTCTTTTAAATTTAAAAAAAATATTTGAAGAAAACTTAAAAAAAGATTTAAGTTTAAAAATTAAAAATGAAAAAAATCCTTTAGAGGAAGAAAAATTAATCGAAGAGTATTTGAATTTAATTAATCAAAGTTATGACAAAAAAAACTAAAGTAAAGGTTTTGAGCGAAGAGAAAGTTGAACAAATTTTAAAGAAGAGCAGAGCTAAGGGTTTTGTTACTTTTTCTGAAATTTTGTATTTTTTCCCAAACATAGAAGATAGTATTTCTGAGCTAGAAGACCTTTTAGCTATTCTTGAAACAAGCGGTATTGAAGTTAAAGAATCTAGAGGTTACTTAGAAGACGAAGAGCCGGTTAAGAAAAAATTAAAATCTATTTCAGGGCTTCCTCACGTTGATTCTATTCAAACTTATTTAAAGGAGATTGGAAAGATAAAACCTGTGACCGCAAGAGAAGAAAAAGATCTAGCTAAAAAAATTGAAGCAGGAGATTTAGAAGCGAAAAAGAAAATGACGGAAGCTAACCTAAGACTAGTAGTTTCTATTGCTAAAAAATATGTAGGAAGATCTCCAAACTTAACACTTCTTGATTTAATTCAAGAAGGTAATTTAGGTCTTTTTAGAGCAGTAGAAAAATTTGATTGGAGAAAAGGTTTTAAATTTTCAACTTATGCTACTTGGTGGATTAGACAGACAATTACTCGTGCACTTGCAGATCAGGCAAGAACAATTAGAATTCCAGTTCATATGATTGAGACCTTAACAAAGTATACTCAAGCAAAAAGAAGATTACTTCAAAATTTAGGAAGAGAACCTTTAACAGAAGAAATTGCCGCGGAAATGGAAATTGAAATTGATAAAGTAAGGTATTTAGAAAAAATATCTCAAAAAGCAGTTTCTTTAGAAACTCCGGTAGGAGAAGATGATAAAGATAGTGTTTTAGGTGAGTTTATTAAAGATGACAAACAAGAATCTCCAGCCATTAAAGCAGGAAGAAGTCTTTTGAAAGAACACTTAGAAGATATCTTTAAAGATTTAACAGAAAGAGAACAAGAAATTCTTAAAATGAGGTTTGGTTTAAAGGATGGAGCAACATATACTCTTGAGGAAGTGGGACAAAAGTTTACTGTTACTCGTGAAAGAATAAGACAAATTGAGGCAAAAGCTCTTGAGAAGATAAGAAAACACGAAGGAATCAAAAAATTAAAAGGATATTGATGCTTAAAAGATTTAAAACAAAGAAAGGAAAAGACATTTCTATTAGGTATGTTTGTTTAAGCGACACAAAAGATTTACTTGAAATGTATAACTCTGTAGTAGAAGAAAAAAACTATACTACGGCAGTTAAAAAATTTACTCTTAAAGAAGAAACTCTTTTTGTTAAAAGTGTTTTATCAAAAATAGTTGATAGAAGAGAGATCTTTTTGGTTGCAGAATATGAAGGTAAGGTTTTAGGAGTAGCTACTATTGAAAAAGAAGTAACACCAATAAAAACCCATAGGGCTGAGTTTGGAATTATGCTTAAAAAAGATATCCGTGGAGAGGGAGTTGGTGAAGAGTTAACAAAAGCTGTTATCAAAGAAGCTAAAAGATTTTTAAAAGTTAAGATGATTACTTTAAACGTTTTTGAAGAGAACGTTCCCGCGGTTAATCTATATAAAAAAATAGGTTTTGTTGTTTTTGGAAGATTAGAAAAAGGAGTAATCCATTTTAAAAAATTAAAGACAGAACTTCTAATGGTTAAGTGTTTGTAAAACTAGTTTACAAAATACTTTTTTTATCTTACTATAGACATTGATATAGGCTTTTTAAGTACTATAATTTATTATTAATTATTCAAAGAAATATGTTTTTTAAATCAAAGAAGTTTTGGATTATCGGAGGAATTATTTTAACAATAATAGTTATTTTTGCTGTTTCAATTTCTCAAAATAAAGGTCCACAACACGAAATAGTAAAAGTAGAAAGAGGAGATTTAGTCCAAACGGTTGACGCTGTAGGAAGAGTCCAATCAGAAAATAAAGTTTCTCTATATTTTGAAGCTAGTGGAGTTATAGATAGAATTTATGTTGTCGAAGGAGAAGAAGTGAAAAAAGGAGATGTTCTTGCAAAATTAAATTTAGAGAACCTTAATTCATATGTTAAACAAGCAGAAGCAAACTTAAATCAAAAACTTGCTGGAGTTTCAGATGAACAAATTGATATCTCTTTAAAACAAATTGATTCAGCTACTATAACTTATGAAAAAGCGGTTCTTAATCTAGAGAATACAAAAAATTTAGCTGAAGAAAATTTAAATAATAGATATTTATCAATGATAGATCTATTAGACGATTCATATATCAAGCTTTTTAATGCTCTAAAGTTTGCTCAAGAATTGAAAGAGACTTATTTCTCAGATTTAAGTTTTGAAGCTATCAACGTAAGACAAGAAATAGAGTTTAATATGGCTGATCCTATTGAAATAGCTAATAATTCTTTAATTAAAGCTAAGAGTACAAGAAGTATTGATGATATAGATATAGCTATAAATGATGTAGATTCTAGTCTTGAAAGCTCTCTTGATGTTCTTTTACTTTTAAAGAATTTATCAGAGAGTGTAAGGTATAAAAATGTTGTTTCAAGTACGGATAAAGCTTCTTTAGATCAAAACAAATTAGTTATAAGTACAGCGCAAATTTCTTTAACTTCAGCTCAAAACGAAATTTCTTTACTTAAAATGCAAAACGAAAATAGTATTAAAGCTGCAGAACTTTCAAAAGAAGAGGCAGGAGTTAGTTTAGATCTTCAAAAAGCAAACTATAATTTACTTATTGCTGCTCCAAGAGATGTTGATTTGGCTTATTTAGAATCTGTTTTAAGTCAAGCTATCTCTAATAGAGACAAAGCTATTATTAAATCTCCTATAGATGGAGTTATAACTAGTTTAAACAAGAAGGAAGGAGAATTAATTTCTTCTGCTGAACCTCTTGTTGAAGTTTTATCTCCTAAATATCAAATAGAAGTTAATATCCCAGAAACAGATATTACAAAAATAAGTTTGAAAGACAAAGCAGAAATAGAATTAGATGCTATAGATAATAAGGTTTTTGAATCAGAGGTTACTTCTATTAATCCAGCAGCAACAACAATTCAAGATGTAGTTTACTACAAAGTAGTTTTAAGTATTTTAACTGACGATGATCAAATTAAACCAGGAATGACAGCCGATATTTTAATTTATACTGATGAAAGATTGGGCGCGCTTTATTTACCTTCAAGAAGTATTTTATCTGAAGGAGATAAAAAATACGTAAGAGTACTTGATGAACAAGGAGAGATTATTGAAAAAGACGTTGAAGTAGGTCTTAATGCAGACGATAGTAAAAAAGAAATATTGGGTGGAGTAGAAGAAGGAGAGGAAATTATTTTAAAAATTGCTAAATAATATGTTAATTAAAGTAAATAATTTAGAGAAACAATTTTCAAATGGTGAAGTTGTTACGAAAGTACTTCACGGAGTTTCTTTTAATATTGAAAAAGGGGAATTTGTTTCTATAATGGGTCCGTCTGGATCAGGAAAATCAACCTTGATGCACATTTTAGGTTTTTTAGATAAGTTAAGTTCTGGAGAATATCTTTTTGAAGGAGAAGATGTTTCTAAACTTACACCGGATGAACTTGCTGAAAAAAGAGGAAAAAAAGTTGGTTTTATTTTTCAATCATTCAATTTACTTTCTACTTTAACTGTACTTGAAAACGTTACTCTTCCTTTGATCTATTCAAATGTAAAAGAAAAGGATAGAGAAAAAATAGGAAAAGATCTTTTAGAAAGAGTTGGATTAAGTCATAGACTAGATTACAATCCGAACAAATTATCGGGAGGAGAAAAACAAAGAGTAGCAATTGCGCGTGCACTTGTTAATAATCCAGAAGTTATTTTTGCTGATGAGCCAACAGGAAACTTAGATTCTAAATCTGGTTTTCAAGTTATGAAAATTCTTCAAGACTTAAATGAAAAAGGGAATACAATAATTTTAGTTACTCATGAAAGAATTACTGCTGAATATGCAAAAAGGATTATCAATATTAAAGACGGTTTGATTATAAGTGACGAAAAGGTTGTAAACAGGCAGATTGCCAAAGATAATAATGAACTATTAAAATAGATGAGCATTTTTGAATCAATAAAAATATCTATTCAAATGCTGCTTAAGAATAAAATGCAGTCTTTTTTAACTATGCTTGGAATAATTATTGGAGTTATGGCGGTAGTTATTGTTATGTCTGTAGGAGCAAGTTCCCAGGAGTTTATTTTAAATGAAGTTAAAACAATCGGAACAGATTTAATTGGAGTTTTACCAGGGAATTCAAAAGGAGCTCCTTCTTCTGCAATGGGTATTGTTAATACTAGTTTAAAGTATGAAGATGGAGAAAAAATTCTTAATCAAAACAATTCTAATATTGATACTTTGGCTATGTATGTTCAAGGGAACACTAAAATTATTGCTGGAGAAAATGATTTGAATATTTCTTTTTCTGGGTCAACAGAGAATTATATGATTATTCAAAAAGTAGAAATAGCAGAAGGAAGATTCTATACTAAAGAAGAAGAAAAAAATTATTCTCGCGTGGTAGTTTTAGGTTCAAAGGTAGCTAAAGATTTGTTTGGAGATCAAAGTCCTATTGGAGAAAAGGTAAAGATAAAAGACTTGAGTTTTAAAGTTATTGGAGTTTTTAAAGAAAAAGGAAGTAGTTTAACTCAAGATCAAGACAATTCAATTGTTGTTCCTATTAAAACAGCGCAGAAATTATTGCTTGGAATAGACTATATTAACCTTATGAGAATTAAAGTTGTTGATGAAAGTTTGATTGACGAAACTAAAGAAGATATTAGAAGTGTTTTAAGAGAAAGTCATAATATAGACAATGAAGATGAAGAAGATTTTACAATTAATGCTACCGCAACTGCTTTAGAATCAATAGAGGCAATTACTAACGCAATGACTCTTTTTCTTGTAGCGGTGTCTGCGATTTCGCTTATTGTAGGAGGTTTTGGGATTATGAATATAATGCTCGCCACAGTTGAAGAAAGAATCTCTGAAATAGGCCTTAGAAAGGCTCTGGGAGCGAAAGAAAGCCAGATTATTAGTCAATTTCTAATAGAAACGATTGTAATAACCTTTTTAAGCGGATTAATAGGTATTATTTTAGGAATCTTTGTGTCTTTTATCATCTATGAAGTGATTATTCTTCTTGGAACAAACTGGTTCTTTATTATCCCATTCTGGTCAGTAATTTTTGCCGCTTTTGTTTCTATCGGTATTGGTCTTATCTTTGGAATTGCTCCAGCTAGAAAAGCAAGTAAATTAGATCCAATTGAAGCTTTACGTTATGAATAATTTTCAAATAGCTTTTAACAATTTAAAAAAGAACAAATCTAGAATGATTTTAACAATGATCGCTGTTGCTTTAGGGGTTTCTATTTTGATTATTATGCTTGCTACAGGAGCAGGACTAAAACAAATGATTTTAAGTGAAATGGACTATTATGGTTCAGACGTTATTAATATAGAAACTAGAGTTCCTGGGAAAAATGCTACAGAATCTTCTACAGATTTAGCTCAAGGGGTGGTAATAACTACTTTTAAAAACTCTGATATTGAAAAATTAAAAAAACACAGTAATGTTGATTATGTTTATAGTTACGTAACTGGGCAGGAGATTATAAAATACGAGGGAGAGAGTAAAAATACTCTTATCTTTGGATATGGAGCAGACGCTCCTTTAGTAGAAAAATTAGAAGTAGCTGAGGGAAGATTTTATACTGAAGAAGAAGAGAATTCTGCTAGTTTGGTAGTTGTTTTGGGGCATGGTGTTAAGGAGGAGCTTTTTGGAGATGATGATGCTCTTTCAAAAACAGTAAACATTAAAGGATTGTCTTTTAAGGTTGTTGGTGTGGTTAAAGAAAGAGGAGCAAGTGCGATGATGAGTTTAGATGATATTGTTTATATTCCAACACTAACAATGCAGAAAAGAATTCTTGGAACAGATTATGTTTTAGGAGTTTCTTTAAAAGTAAAAGATGTTTCTATAATTGACGAAACAAAAGAAGATTTAATCTATATCATGAGAGAGGAGCATAATATTAAAGGGCTAAATGAAGATGACTTTGAGGCGACAACGATGGATGAGATGCTTTCAATGGTAAATACTATAGTTAACGGAATAAACGCTCTTTTAATAACTTTAGCTTTGGTTTCTTTAATTGTGGGAGGAGTAGGAATTATGAATATTATGTATGTTTCTGTGACTGAAAGAACTTTTGAGGTTGGCTTAAGAATGGCTTTAGGGGCTAAAAAAAGAGATATTTTAATTCAATTTTTAGCTGAAGCCCTAGTTTTAACTTTAATTGGTGGAGTTTTAGGAATTGTTGTTGGAATATCTTTCTGTTTATTCTTTAACTATATTTCTTCTCTTCTTAATTTTGGAGTTACTTCTTTAATAACAATCTCTTCAGTAATTTTTGCTTTTGTCTTTTCTATGTTCTTAGGACTATTAGCTGGAGTTTATCCAGCAAAGAGGGCCTCTAATCTAGATCCGATTGTTTCTTTAATGAAGAAATAAAAAAAGCAAACATTTGTTATGTTTGCTAGTAGCGATAAAGCCATGAATTGTTTTGTCTCTGAATCTGAGTTTTTAGTGCTTTTTTAAAATCACAATTTCTTTGAATTGTTGGATTATTTGATTCTTCTTTCGTTGGAGCGTCAGGAAGACGATCGCATATTCTTTGAAGTATATCAATTTGTTCATCTGCACTTTTTGCTTTGTTGAAAGCAAATATTTCTTCAGAGAACCAAAGGTCTTTAAAATTTTCTGAAATCAGTTGCCAAAGTTCTTCATCTGTTTTTCTGTTCATGGATATCTCCTAAAAGGACTTTCTTTATTATACATAACGGTTATTTTTTGACAAGATTAGATGTGTTTGTTAGGATAATATAGTCTTGAAATAAAATTAATTTTGAGATAGTATATAAACATCATTCCGGCGTAGCGCAATGGTAGCGCAACTCCCTGTTAAGGAGTGGGTTGTAGGTTCGAGTCCTACCGCCGGAGC
>JAQVZN010000051.1 GCA_028708155.1 Minisyncoccota bacterium
AAATATTTCTCCTTTTCTTTAGAGATAATCTCATCACTATTTTTAGGATCAATAAACCTTAAATAATACCAACAAGATCCAGCCCATTGAGGCATCGTGTTTGTTTCTCTTTTTGCCTCTCCATGACAGCAAGGACATTTAACATTAACCCAACTATCAATAGTAGCTAAAGGAGATTCTCCTGTTCCTGTCGGTTCATAACTTTCTACTTCTGGAAGTTTTAAAGGAAGTTCATCAAAAGGCACAGGAACAATTCCACATTTATCACAATGAATAAGTGGAATCGGCTCTCCCCAATAACGTTGACGAGAAAAAACCCAATCTCTTAATTTGTATTTAGTTTCTCTTGTTGCTAATCTTTTTTCTTCTAAGAAATCTACAATTTTTTCTCTTGCAACTTCAGAAGATAGTCCATTAAAAATATCTGAATTTGTAAGAATGCCTTCATCTACGTAAGCTTCTTTTGTTACATCTCCCCCTAAAATAACTTCTATCATTTCTAAGTCAAACTTTTTAGCAAATTCGTAATCTCTTTCATCATGAGTAGGAACGGCCATTACTGCTCCAGTTCCATAATGCGCTAAAACGTAATCAGCTACAAAGACAGGAACTTCTTTTTGATTAACTGGATTAATCGCTTTTATACCTAAAAGCTCAACCCCTGTTTTATTTTTCACTTCTGAAATTCTTTCTCTCTCTGTTTTTAACTTTGTTTTCTCTAAATATTCTTCAAGTTCTTTTGTGTTAGAGATTTTGTTTTTTAATTTTTCAATTAGTTGATGCTCTGGAGCAAGGACGATATAAGTACATCCAAATAAAGTATCTGGTCTTGTTGTATAAACTTTAACCTCTTCATCTGCTACTTTAAAAATAATTTCTGCTCCATGAGATTTACCAATCCAATTTCTTTGCATCTCTTTAATTTTTTCTGGCCAATCTAAAGAATCTAAATCTTCAAGTAATCTATCTGCATAAGCCGTTATTTTTAAAACCCACTGTCTTACATTTCTCTGTTCAACTGGTGTCCCGCATCTTTCACATCCTCCATTCACAACTTCTTCATTAGCTAATCCAGTTTTACATGACGGACAAAAATTAATTGGCATCTTTGCTTCATAAGCAAGACCTTTTTCAAACATTTTTAAAAATATCCATTGAGTCCATTTAAAATAATCTGGATCAGTAGTATCTATTTCTAAAGACCAATCATAAGACAATCCAGCCTCTTGCATTTGTCTTTTAATATTTCTGATATTTTCTTTTGTAATATCTCTTGGGTGAGTCTTTGTTTTAATCGCATAGTTTTCTGCCGGAAGCCCAAAAGCATCCCAACCCATTGGGTGCATAACGCTATATCCTTGCATTCTTCTTAGTCTTGATAGAATATCTGTTGCTACGTAACCCTTGAAATGTCCTACGTGAAGACCAGCTCCTGAAGGATAAGGAAACATGTCCAAAATATAGCATTTAGGTTTATCCAAGTTTTTAATACTCTCAAAAACTTTATCTTCTTCCCATCTTTTTTGCCATTTTGTTTCAAAATTTTTAGGTTCGTATTTCATGCTTTAAACATAGCAAAAAAAGACATTTAAGTAAACTTGACTGAAAGCTCTTTTGCTTTTTTTAAGATTTCTTTTTCTTGAGGAATTATCCTATCTTTCATTATAAATTTTCCATTACACATAACGTCTGAAACACATTCACTTTTTGCGGCATAAACTAAATTAGAAATAAAATTAAAATTCGGACTAAAGTAAGTTTTTTGAAGATCAATAAAAATCAAATCTGCTAAATATCCTTCCTCTATTTTTCCTGTTTTTTTAAGAAGAGCCTTAGCTCCATTTTCTGTTGCAGATAAAAAGATATCTTCTGCTTTTGCGTGAGTAGGGTCAATATCGTTTGATTTCTGAAGCAAAGCACCTATTTTCATTTCCTCAAACATATCTAAACTATTATTAGAAGCAGCTCCATCTGTACCTAAACAAATATTAATTCCTTTATTTTTAACATCTTCAAATCTAAAAACACCTGAAGATAGTTTCATATTAGATGATGGATTATATACCAATGAACATCCCTTATCTTCTAAGATTTCAAGTTCTTTATTGTTAAACCAAATAGAATGAGCAAAAACACATTTTTCATTAATAAATCCCAGATCGTTTAAATATTCAACTGGACGTTTTCCAAATTTATCAATACATTCTTCAACTTCGTTTAAAGTTTCTGATAAATGCATATGAATCAAAAGATTATTCTTATCAGAAAATTCCTTAGCCCATCTTAATGTTTCTTCTGAAGCAGTATAGATAGCATGAGGAGCAATTGCAAAATCAATTAAATCTGTTTTTTGAGGAAGCACAAATTCTTTTACTTTTTCAAAATTAGAATCATCTAAACAAATTCCATAAACTGCTCTTACTCCCATTTCTGTAATAGCTCTTATTGTTCCTTCACATCCTCTAAATAAATACATTTCATTAAAAAAAGTTGTTCCCGATTTTATCATTTCAACTAAAGCTAATTTTGTTCCCCAATAAATATCTTCATTATCCATTTTAGCTTCAGCAGGAAATATTTTATTAAAAAGCCATTCATTTAAAGGGAGATCGTCTGCGTAACCACGAAGAAGTGTCATTGCAGAATGAGTATGACAATTAATAAAACCGGGAGAAACAGCTTTTTCTCCTTTGTAATCTACCACCTCATCGGCAGAAATATTTATTTCATCATCAATCTTGCTAATTAAATTATCCTCAATTAGAAGATCTTTCTTTTCATTATTCAAGATAACATTCTTAATTAAAATATTCATATATTAAATAATTTCAAACTATTATTATAAATCTGATCACCAATATCTTCACCTTTAATCTTACAAATCTTATCTTTTATTATTTTAAGACTTAAAGGATTATTTCTTTTTTCATAAAACTCTGGAGGAGTTAAAAACGGACAATCTGTTTCTATTAAAATCCTATCATTTGGAGTTTCTTTAATAACCTCATCCAAATTTTCTTTAAAAATTATTCCCGTAAAACCAATATAATAACCTAATTCTAAAAATCTTTTTACATCCTCTACGTTTCCGTTAAAGCAATGAATAACTCCTTTTAATTTTCTTGTTTTTAAGATCTCATACAAATCATCAAAAGCTTCTCTTGAATGAATAATAATCGGAAGATTTAATTCTTCTGCAAGTGAAAGTTGTTTAATAAAAATATCTTTTTGTTTTTTAAAAAACTCTTCATCGCTTATATTTTTAGAACTATAAAAATAATCTAATCCGATCTCTCCAATAGCAACAACTTTTTTGCTTTTAGCTAATTCTTTTATTTTTTCAATATCAAAATCTTCTTCCGCTGAAGATGGATGAACTCCAACTGAAGCGTAAACAAAATCAGGATACTTTTCAGCAATATCTACCGCAAGAGCAGAATCTAAGATATTAGTTCCAGCATTAATCATTGAAACTTGATTTAAAAGACAGCTTTCAATAACTAAAAACCTATCTTTCTTAAAATATTCCGAATTAAGATGCGCATGTGTATCTATAAATTTCTCCATAGATATACATTAACAAAAAAAGAAAGCTTATTCAACTTTCTTTTATTTTTGAGCTAG
>JAQVZN010000008.1 GCA_028708155.1 Minisyncoccota bacterium
GCTGGCTATTTTGAACCTTATAAAAAAGGATCTTCATATTCTCGATTCGAACATTCTGTTGGATGTTTTTTACTTTTAAGAAGATTTGGTGCTTCAATAGAAGAACAAATAGCTGGACTTATTCATGACGTTTCGCATTCTGCTTTTTCTCATTGTATTGATTATGCATTAGACGAAGGGTCTCAATTAAAACATACTTATCAAGACAGTATTTTTATAGATTTTGTTAAAAAAACAGAAATACCTAAAATTCTTAAAAAATATAATTTCAATCCAGATTATGTTTTAGAAGAAAAGAATTTTCCTTTGCAAGAAGTGGATGTTCCAGATTTATGTGCCGACAGAATTGATTATTCTTTAAGGACAAATATTCTATTTGAAGGAATTGATGAAACTGAATATTTTCTTGATCATCTTAAAACTATAAATAATAAGTGGGTTTTTAAAGATTTTAAAAGCGCTCAGAAATACAGAAAAATGTTTTCTAAAATAAATGCGAAATATTTTTCAGGAATTGATTCGGCTAGAATGCTTCAAACCGTGGGAACATGGCTTAGGTACTCTCTTTCTAAAAAATATATTTCCAAGAAAGATTTGTATTCAACAGACAAAGAAGTGCTTAAAAAAGTAAAAGCTAATCTTAAGTCTGATCCAGAGCTTAGATTGTTATTTGATAGAATGAATAGAAAGGTTGATTCAAACAATAACATCTCTGATTATGACGTTAAAGTTTTTTGTAAATCTCGCGTAGTTGATCCGTTATGTTTATTTAAAGGAAAAATTAAAAGAGTTTCTGAGATTGATTTAAGATGGGGGAAGAATGTCAAAAAAGAATTAAAGCCAAAAGAATATTTTTTAAAATTTGATAAATGATCATCTAAATAGACTGATTACAAAAACTTTTTTGTTTTTTAAATTAATACTTTCTTTAGGGTATTTTTTTGTGAGAAAAAGAATATTATCAGTTTTTCTTCCTATTTTTAGTTTTGTAAATTTAGCCAAATTTAAAGCAATGTTTTTCATTTCTTCGTCTTTAAAGAATATAGAGAAGTTATTGTCTAATTTTATATTTGCTTCATTTTTAATATATGTTATAATAAGATAAGAGAAATAATTATTAAGTTCGGATAGATTTTTCGCTTTTAAATAAAGTTTTTGAGTTAAATATTGTTTTTCGTTTAAAACCGTATGGACGCAATAAATATTAGAAGGGCAGTCTGAACACTTTAAAATTCCTTTTTTAGGATTGTTAGCACAAGCGCAATATTTAATTTGATTTATTTCGATTAAAGAGAGGCAATCTTCACATAAAAAAGAACCTTCACGTTTACAGTTTATACATTTTTTAGGAAAGATTAAATTTAAAATGTATTTGTATATATTTTCCATCTATGATATTATATACTAAAATATAAATAGGGTAAATAAATGTGGATATTAAACAAGAAAAAACAAATATCGTCACTTGGAATAGACATAGGGTCAAAAGGAATTAAAATTGTTGAATTAAGAAAAGAAAAAGATAGGATTGTTTTACAAAATTATGGTGGTTTAAAGATTTGTGATGTAAAAAAAGAATCTTTTCATTATTTTGATAAAAGAACCTTGTTGCCTTCTTTGAACAATGTTTCTTCGGCTATAAAAGCAATTTTAGAAGAGGCAAAAATAGAAACAAAAGAGGCAGTTTTTTCTCTTCCTGATTTCGCTACTTTTTTTACTAGTTTTACTCTTCCGCCAATGACAAAGAACGAACTTCCTGATGCAGTTAATTTTGAAGCTAAGAAACATATTCCAATTCCTTTCAATGAAGTTGTTCTAGACTGGGAACTCATTGGAGATACGGTAAATGAAAAAGAAGGGGAGAATAAGATTTTAATTATGGCTATTTCAAAAACACTGATTTCAGAATATAAAAAAATTGCAGATAACTGTGGCTTAACTCTTCTTTCTCTTGAGGCGGAAGTTATGGGACTTAAAAGAGCGGTTGTATCAAAAGAAGAAGGAAATGTTTGTTTAATTGAGACAGGATCACAGAGTACGACGATAAGTATTATTACAAATGGATATTTAACGATGAGTGTGTCTTTTGATGTTGCTGGTAAAGACTGTACTTATAGTATTGCCGAAGCTCTTAATATAGATTTAGCTCAAGCGGAAAGAATTAAAACGAATTTAGGACTTAAAAATAATGACAAAAAAGTTATTGATGCTATTAATCCTATTTTATCAATTATTTTAGAAAAAGCTAAGAACGTTATTTCAGATTTTGAGGTTAAGAATTCTAAAGTAACAAAGATTATCATTTCGGGAGGGTTATCAAACATGTCTGGATTATTAGATTATTTTAAAGAAAATTTTCAAGATTTAGAAATTAGAAGCAGTAATGCATTTGAAAATATTTTTTATCCTGCAGAATTAAAAGAAATTCTTCCGGAGATAGAAAGTACTTTTAGCATTGCTTTAGGAGAAGCGTTAAAAAAATTTGAAGAATAAATATGTCACTTGATTTATATTCAAAAGAAGAAACACCAACTTGGAAAAAAATATTATTTATATTTTCTATTGTTTTAGCATTTATTGTTTTAGTTATTTTTAGTTATAATCAATTTTCTAAAATTCCTCAAAAAAGTGCAAAAATAACTAGTATTAATATAGAGTTAGCTAAACAAGGAACAGAAGAGCAACAAGTTCAAAGAGAGTTTGTGTTAGAAGCAGAAAGTAAGCTTAATGAGTTTAAGCAAATTTATGATCAGAAAGTAAATTTCGATAAATTTTTTAATGAATTTGGTTCATGGGTTTATCCAAGAGTATCTTTTTTATCTTTAACAATAGACGTTGCTTCCTCTAAGCTTACTATTGAAGGGCAGACAGACACACTTCAGAGTGTAATGCAACAGCTTATTTTGTTAGATGCAAAAAATAATATTTTAAGCTATACTATATCTAATATTGAAATAGGAGAAAACGGATTAGTTTCTTTTAACTTAGAACTTAATATAAATCCAGAATTATTTAAAAAAGATGAACAACAATAATTTACCATATTTAACAGTTTCTGTTGCGCTTATAATTGCAAGCATTGCTTTGTTTTATTTTTTAGTAATTCCTCAATTTGAAAAAATATCAGCTCAAGAAAAAGAAATTTCTGATTTAGAGTTTAAATTAGAAAATACTACAAATTATTTTAATGATGTGGCTTTAAATGCCAAAGAGCTTGAAGAATTGGGATGGGACGATCTTTCAAAGAAGATCGATGCTAATTTTATGGACGGACCATTTTTTATTCATAATATGGAAGCTTATTTGAATAAATTAGTCGTTAGAAGTGGATTACATTTGAATTCTTTAGATATAGAAGGAGTTTCTGAAAGTTTTGAGGTAAAAGAAGGAATGGAAGATAGTGGCACTTTAACTGATATTAGTATTTCATTTGATCTTTCTGGAGATTATAATTACTTTTTAAACTTATTAGATATTTTTGATAAGCAAGCATTAGTAATTAAGATAGACAATATAGAAATTAGTGGTATCAACACTGATTCGTCAAGCCAAAACCAAGAGGAATCAGGTGATATTATTGATTCTACTTATTTAAATTTTAAAATAAAAGGAAGCGTTCCTTCTAAGAAATAATTATGGCTATTGATTTTACAAAAAACCAAGAAAATAAAATTTTTTCCAACAAATTTTTTCCATTAGGCATTATCTTACTTGTTGGTATTTTAGTTTTCATTTTTTTTAAAACAGGTGCTTTTAGCTCACAAAATGAAATTGTAGGATCGGAACAAATGTTTCAACCAATCAATATAGATTTTGAATTTCTTAATTCGGAAGAGTTTCAGTCTTTAGAAAAATTTAGTGGTATTCCAGTTTTATCAGGTTTCTTTTCTGCTTCTGATACGGAAATTGATCCCGAGGTAATTGAACCAGGTAGAGATAATCCTTTTGAGTCTGTTTCTTCTTCAGAAATAGAATTAGCGGTAACAAAAGTAATTTTAAAAATTGATACTTTTGAAGGAATTGAAGAAATGAAACTGACTATAGAAAATTCTACTCTTTATACAGCGGCTCAGAAAAAAAGTCTTCTTAAGAAATTAGATGAGCAAAATGAAATGTTAATTAAATTAAATGAACCTACCCCTGAGGAAATAGAAACTCCATCAAATGAAGAAAACACTCCGCCCGAAGTAGTAGAGGAAGAGCCAGAAGCTCCTCAAGAGGAAATTGATTATTATAAAGAATGGTAAAATGCTTTTAGAAGAATTATTAAAAAGAAATTTAATAAACGAAGAAATTTATAATAGCGCAATTCAAGAGATGCAAGAAGGGAGTATTAGTGAAGAGAAAGTTATTATAAAAAAAGATTTAATAAGTCTAGAAAAACTTATTAGTATAAAAAGTGAGCTTTTAAATACTCCAGTTTTTGAAAATATTTCTGACCTTCAAATTCAAGATGATGTTTTGTCTATTATTCCAGAAGAATCAGCAAAATATTATGGAATGGTTCCTTTAAGGCTAGAGTCAGGAATTTTGGAAGTAGGAATGCTTAACCCTAAAGATATTAAAGCAAAAGAGGTTTTACTTTTTTTAGCCAGACAACATAAAATTGAAGTTAAAATATATTTAATTTCTGAAGCTGATTTTGACGAAGTTTTCAAAAAATATAGGGATATGCAGGAGGTGATTGGAGAGGCCTTAGATGAGCTTGGAGGAGAAAATAATTCAGAGTTAGTTTTTTTAGAAGATGATGAAAAGGTAGACACAGCAGAGCTTTTAGAAAATGAAGCTCCTATTATTAAAATGGTGGCCGCTATTTTAAGGAATGGAGTTGAGGGAAAAGCTTCAGATATTCACATTGAGCCAAATACTTCAGAAGTTAAAGTTAGGTTTAGAATTGATGGTAATTTAGAAGATACTTTAAAGGTTCCATTAGCAACACACGCAGCGATTGTAGCGAGAATTAAAATTTTATCTAAACTTAGAATTGATGAGACTAGAATGCCACAAGATGGTAGATTTTCTACTAAAATTAGTGGTAAAGAAATTGATTTCAGAGTTTCAACATTTCCGACTAAATTAGGAGAAAAAGTTGTAATCAGAATTTTGGATCCTAATGAAGGATTAAGGTCATATAAGGAAATTGGATTATCGGAAAATAATTTGGAAATTATTAAGGAACAGATCACAAGACCATATGGAATGATTTTATCAACTGGTCCTACAGGATCTGGAAAAACAACAACTCTTTATTCTATTTTACAACAATTAAATCAGCCAGATGTTAACATTGTGACTTTGGAAGATCCTATTGAGTATTTTGTTTCTGGAGTTAACCAGTCTCAGATAAGACCAGAAATTGGATATACCTTTGCAAAAGGTTTAAGATCAGTTGTTAGGCAAGACCCTGATATTATTATGGTGGGAGAGATCAGAGATGAAGAATCTGCTAGTTTGGCTACAAACGCAGCCTTAACAGGACACATTGTTTTATCTACAATTCACACGAACAACGCGGTGGGAGTTATTTCTAGGTTGATTGATATGAAGATTAGACCATTTTTAATTCCATCTTCTTTAAACATTTCAATTGGTCAAAGACTTGCTAGAAAATTATGTCCTTATTGTATTGAGAAAATTGAGCCTCTTCCAAAAGTTGAAAAAATGATTATTAGCGAGCTTAGTAAGATTAAAAAAGAGCAAAGAGATAAGATAAAAATTCCTAATAAAATATATCTTTACAGATCAAAAGGATGCAGTAAATGTAATAATAAGGGAGAAAAAGGCAGAGTTGGAATTTTTGAAATATTGAAGATGACTTCTTCGCTTGAAAAAATTATTGTTGAAAATCCTACGGATTCTGCCCTTGAAATGGAAGCAAGTAGACAGGGAATGATTAATATGAGACAAGATGCCATCTTAAAAGCTATGGAAGGAAAAATATCAATGGAAGAAGTTTTAAGAGTAACTGAAGGGGAACAATTATGAATATAGATTATGCATTATATTTAAGAAAATTATTAGAAGTTGTTATTAGCAAAAAGGCTTCTGATTTTCATATAACTGTTGATAAGCCACCAATAATAAGGTTAAATAGGGAGCTTATTCCTCTTGCAAACGAAAGCTTGTTTACTGAAGAAGATACAAGAGAGTTAGCTTTTGCTCTAATGACGGCAGATCAAAAAGAAGAATTTTTAAGAGAAAAAGAGATTGATTTTTCTTATAATTTTGGGGAAAAAGGAAGGTTTAGGGTTAATATTTTTTTTCAAAGAGGTTATATTAGTGTAGCTTTAAGACTTATTCCAGAAAAAATTAGGAGTTTGCATGAATTAAATTTACCACAAGCTCTTTATAATTTTTGTAATTATCAACAGGGTTTTGTTTTAATAACTGGTCCATCTTCTCATGGAAAAAGTACGACTTTAGCTGCGATAATAAACGAAATTAATAATACTCAAACAAAACATATTATTACTATTGAAGATCCTATTGAGTATTTATTTGATCAGAATAAATGTATAATTTCGCAAAGAGAATTACATAAAGATACTTTATCTTTTGAAAAAGCTCTTAAAGCTACTTTTAGAGAAGATCCAGATGTAATTATGGTGGGAGAGATGAGAGACAAAGAAACAATGGAAACAGCAATAACTGCTGCCGAAACAGGACATTTAGTTTTTGCAACACTTCACACTAATTCTGCAGCGCAAACTCTTTATAGAATTTTAGATTCTTTTTCAGGAGAACAACAAAATCAAGTTAAATCTCAGTTATCAAGATCTTTAATAGGAATTGTTTCTCAAAGACTCGTTCCAAAGATAAATGGAGGAGTTGTTCCTGCTTGCGAAATTCTTTTTAATAATGATGCCGTTTCTAATTTAATAAGAACTGATAAAGTATTTGAAATTCCAATAGTTTTAGAGACATCTTATGGAGAGGGAATGGTTTCTTTAAATAGATCTTTAGCCGAGCTTATAAAATCTGGAGTTATTGATATTAACACTGCGACAAGTTTTTCAACCAATCCACAGGAACTTATTAAACTAATATGAAATTTAATTACCAGGCTAGAACAAAAGAAGGGGAAATAAAAAAGGGAACTATTGAAGCTATTTCAAAAATGGTGGCGGTTGATTTATTGCATAAAAATAATCTTTATCCAACGTCACTAACAGAAGAAACAAAAATGGGTTCCTTAAATATGGAACTTAAAATGTTTGAAAGAGTTTCTTCAAAAGAGATCGTGATGTTTACAAGAGAACTTTCTATTATGATTGAGAGTAATGTTCCTCCAGCAAAAGCTCTTGAAGCTTTGGGAGAGCAAATATCAAATAAAACTTTTAAAGATAAAATTTTTAAAATAGCTTCTGATATTAGAGAAGGAGTTACTATGTCTAAGGCGTTTTCAAGATATCCAAAAGTGTTTTCAACTTTTTATGTAAACATGCTTAGGTCAGGAGAAATTTCAGGAACCTTACCAGAAGTTTTGAAAAAAGTAGCTGATCATCTTGAAAATGAATATTATATTAAATCTAAAACAATGGGAGCAATGATTTATCCAGTTGTTGTTTTAGTTGTATTCACAATAATTTTTTTAGTAGTTATAGTATATATTATTCCTGGATTAGTAGAAGTTTTAGAAAGCTCTGGCAGTGAGCTTCCACTTGTTACAAAAATTGTTATTGGGGTTTCTGATTTTGCGATAAAATTTTGGTGGCTCGTTTTGATGTTTTTTATAGGGATAGTTTCTTTTGTTAGTTATTATCCAAAAACTAAAGAAGGAAAAGTTGTTACCGATAAACTTATCTTAGATCTTCCAATTATTGGTAATTTTCAAAAAAATGTTTGCATGAATCGTTTTGCTGAAAATTTATCAACTTTATTATCTTCTGGAAAACCAATCACAGAAGCTCTTGAAGTTACGGGAGATCTTATTGGAAATGATGTTTATCAAAAATTAATTTTAGAGACAAGAGATGGTGTTTTAAAAGGAAAAAAAATAAGTGATGGACTTGTAAGTTATCCAAAATATATTTCTCCTTTATTTGTACAAATGATTGCGGTTGGAGAAAGTACCGGAAAAATATCAGAAACATTAATGAATGTTGTTAGATTTTACAAGACAGAGATTGAAACTTTTGTAGATTCTATTTCTAATATCATTGAACCAGTTTTAATATTGGGTTTAGCGGGTATGGTGGGAGTACTTGTGGCTGCTGTGTTCTTACCGCTTTATCAAATAGGTGGAACTATAGGATAATAATTAATTGACTTTAAAAAGTATGTTTGATATAATTACATAAAGTTATTTTAAAGGTCGTTTTTAAGAATAATTTTAATAAATAATATGAATAAAAAAAATATAGGTTTTACATTAATTGAGTTATTAGTAGTTATTGCTATTATTGGTATTTTGTCAGGATTAATTATTGTGTCTTTGGGTGACGCAACAAATCAAGCTAAAGAAGCAAAAATTAAATCTGCTTTAGATCAATTAAGACCAGTAGCACAATTATACTATAACAGTCATAGCAATAGTTTTGCTAGTTTAACAGGAGATACAAAAGTAGCTAATATTTATAATGATATGGTTGACAATGGAGCGTTAGCTAATGCTGGTGCAGCACCTGCTCTTACTACACTTATAACTAGCGATGCTACACGATGGTGTGCATACGCTGTTGCTCCTACAGGAAGTTGTATGTGTGTTGACGGAACAGGAAAAGTAAAAACAGCTACTAGTAATACAGCTTGCACATGTGCAACATATGCTTGTCCTAATTAATTTTTAAGAAAAAAATACTATGAATAAAAAAAATATAGGTTTTACATTAATTGAGCTTCTTGTTGTTATTGCTATTATTGGTATTTTAGCTGGAGTAACTCTTGTAAACTTAAACAGTGAATCAAGTAAAGCAAAAGATGCTAGAATTAAATCTAGTTTGAATCAAATTAGAACAAAGATGGAGAGTTTGAGAGCAGAAAGTTCTACTCTTGTTTATCCTACTGCTTTTACAGATACAGAGCTTACTAAATTAACAGGAGATATTACAAATCAAGGCAAGACTGCAACAATACGTAGTTCAGGAACAGCTTGGTGTGCATATTCTGCTTTGAATGTAAGTGGCTCTTTCTGTGTTGATAGTACTGGGTACGCAGGCGCTACTGCAAATTGTGATACTACAAATTACGACTGTAAATAAAAAAAATTTCCCCGATGGGGATTTTTTTTTATTTAAAAATATGTTAGAATTTAAAATATGATAGAATATATTTTAAGTTTAATTTTAGGTTTATTTATAGGAAGTTTTATAAACTGTGTTGTTTATAGAGTTTATAATAAGAAAAGTTTTCTCAAAGGACGTTCTATTTGTCCTAAATGTGAGCATAAGCTTAGTTTTTTTGATTTAATTCCAGTTTTTAGTTTTCTTTCTTTAAAAGGGAAATGTAGATATTGCAAGGAACCTATTTCAAAACAATATCTAGTTGTGGAGTTACTAACGGGGCTAGTTTTTTTCGGAGTAGCTTATCTTTTGAACGCTAGCTTTTTAACTCAGGGATTTTTAAATTTAGATTTTCTTAATTTAATTTTCTTCTTTTTTGTTTCTTCTTATTTCATAATGATTTTTATTTTTGATCTTAAGTGGTTTATTATTCCAGACGGATTAACTTTTTCTGGAATCGCAATAACTTTATTTTATTTATTTTTACAGACTTTTATTTTAAATGTTTTAACACCAGAAGAATTACTAGTAAGAGTAATTACTGCTTTTGCTGTTTTTCTATTTTTCTTTGCTTTATATTTTTTCTCAGAAGGAAAAGCGATGGGTTTTGGAGATGTTAAATTAGTAGTTTTTTTGGGACTTTTACTTGGTTTTCCAAATATATTACCAGCCTTATTTATTGCTTTTGCACTAGGAGCAATAATTGGACTTCTTATGATGGCTTTCAAAAAAAGAGGAATGAAATCGGAAATTCCTTTCGGACCATTCTTAGTTTTTGGAACTTTTGTTTCTCTATTTTTTGGACAATATTTTATTACTTGGTATTTAAGTTTAATGTAATATGAAACAAAAAAGTTTTACATTAATTGAGTTATTGGTAGTTATCGCTATCATGATTACTATAACGGGAATGATTGTAATAAACGGTAATTCTTCTACTTCTGGTATTGATTTGTTTTCGGCTAAAAATACTTTAATTACAAATCTTAATAAAGCAAAAGAGATGGCTTTGTCTGGAGTGGGGGCAACTGTTGGTACAAATTATGGTATTGGAGTTTGGTTCCCAGAAAGCACCGGTTCTTATTATTATATTTATAGGAATAATGAATCAGAGTCGTCTTATAAGGGTTATGATTCTGGAGATGTAATTTTGGAAAAAGTAGATTTACCAAAAGGAATAAAATATACAAGAGTTTCTTATTTAGGTGTTTTATTTACTCCGCCTACTCCTAGTGTTGCTATCTGTGAAAGTGCCACCGTTTGTACGGGAACAACTTTTCAGGTTAGGATACATAAAGAGGGTAGTTTAGATTATCGTTTAATCAATGTTAATAAGTCTGGTCTAATAGAATGAATAATAAAGGTTTTACATTAATTGAAGTTCTTCTTGCGGTATTCATTATTACGGTTGCTGTTTTAGGGTTATATAATGGAATTAATTACTCTTATCGTTCAGTAGAATCAGCAAAAGAAATTTTTGTAGCTTCTTATTTAGCAGAGGAAGGAGTTGAATTAGTTAAAAACATAAGGGATTCTAATTTTGTTACAGAGGGAGCTACTTGGACCAATGGACTTTTGAGTTGTAGTTCAAGCTACGGTTGTAGAATGGATTATAACGATTCAGCTTTAACGGTTAATAATAGTGATGCCGATTCAAAAATCGCTTTGTGGACTGATGCGAATGGTTTTTATAATTATGTAGCTTCTGGAACAAAAACTATTTTTGCTAGAAAAATTGTTATTACAAACGAAGTTACTCGACTAAAAGTTGTAGTAACTGTTTATTACGGAGACGAAGAATTTATATTACAACAATATTTATATGATTGGAAATAATAAAAGTTTTACATTAATTGAAACGGTTGTTGCTTTAGGAATCTTTATTGCTATTTCGGCTGGTTTAGGTGAGGTTATTTCTGTTTCTATTCAAAATCAAATAAAGATAACTTCTATGCAAAATATTTTTAGTCAATCTGTTTTTTCTTTAGATAAGATAGAAAAAGAACTTAGAATGGCTAAAAAAGATACTACCGGAAATTGTGTTGGTACTATTAATAGAAATTTTTCTGTAGTTGATGGTGGAGTATTAGATTCAATAACTTTTTTATATTACGATCAAGATACTACATCATTAAGATGTAAAAAGTTTGCTGTTGAAGGAGGAAGATTAAAAGAATTTCTTTCGCTTGATACAACTAGTAATTTCCCTGCAGGCGTTGAAATAACTTCGTCATCTTTTTTAATAAATTCATTGAATTTTATCGTTTCTGGAGATGCTCCTAGCGACAATTTGCAACCAAAGATTACTATACTTATGAATGTTTCTAGTACTTATCTAAATCCAATTAATATTGAGACCACTATTTCACAAAGAAGATTAGATCTATGAATTATTATACACAAAAACAAAAAGGTTCAATTTATTTAACAGTTATTTTATTAGGTGTTGTTTTAGCGGTAGCTATTGGCGTTGTTTCAATTGTTGTTTCTGGAGCGAATTTAGTTAAAGGTTTAGGGGATTCAGTCAGAGCTTTTCATATCGCTGATTCGGGAATGGAAATAGCTCTTTACGAGATTAGAAAAGAAGGGTCAACTCAAAATATTAATTGTGGTGTTTTTTTTGCTAATTATGGAGTGACAACTTGTTCTGTTAATATTGAGGTTTCTGGTGAAGATGTAAAAATAAAATCACTCGGATCTTATAATGGTTCTCAGAGAAGAATTGAAGCTGACTATTAATTTATGGAAGAAGCAAAAAAAAGAATTGATAAGTTAAAACAAGCTATTAATCATTATAGATATTTGTATCATGTTAAAGATACTTCTGAGATATCGGATGAAGCATTAGATTCTCTTAAAAAAGAGCTTTTTGATCTTGAAGAAAAGTATCCAGAACTTATAACTTCTGATTCTCCAACGCAAAGGATTGGAGGAGAACCCCTTTCAAAGTTTGAAAAATTTAAACATAAAAAAAGAATGACTTCTTTTAATGATGCTTTTTCTAAAGAAGATATTGAAAATTGGGTTACTAGAAATTCAAAGCTTTTAACCAAAGAGGAAGGGGATAATTTAAATTTTTATACAGAACCTAAATTAGATGGACTTGCGATTGAACTTATTTATAAAAATGGAGTTTTAGAAATAGGTTCTACTAGAGGGGATGGAACAATTGGAGAAAACGTGACTCAAAATTTAAAAACTATAGAGTCTATTCCTTTAAAGATAAGAAGTAAAGAAGAGGTAGAAAAAGAATTGGGAAGAGAGATTGATTACAAAGAAATTATTGTAAGAGGGGAGGCTGTTTTAACTAAAGAAGAATTTAAAAGAATAAATAAAGAAAGAGAGAAACTAGGAGAAGAAATTTATGCTAACCCAAGAAATTTAGCTGCTGGATCAATTAGACAGCTTGATCCTAAAATTACTAGTGAAAGAAAGTTAGATGCTAATTTTTATTCTTTAGTTTCTGATTTAGGACAGAAAAATCACAGTGACGAACATAAGATTTTAGAAATTTTAGGTTTTAAAACTAATAATAGATATAATAAAATTTGTAATAATTTAGAGGAAGTTTTTGAAGCTTATCAAAAGATGTATCAAAGAAGAGAAACTTATCCTTACGAAATAGATGGACTCGTTGTTCTTATAAACAGCAATAGAATTTTTGATAAATTAGGAATTGTTGGCAAAGCTCCAAGAGGAGGAATTGCGTTTAAATTTCCTCAAAAAGAAGCAACAACAATTATTGAAGATGTAGAATTTCAAACAGGAAGAACAGGAGCAATAACTCCTGTTGGAATCTTAAAACCTGTTGTTATTGAAGGAGTTACAATAACAAGAACAACATTACATAATGAAGATGAAATAAAAAGATTAGGTCTTAAATTAAAAGATACGGTAGTTATTGCAAGAGCAGGAGATGTTATTCCTAAAGTAGTTAAAGTTTTAAAAGAAATGAGAACAGGGGAAGAGGAAGAAATAGTTTTTCCTACTTCTTGTCCTTCTTGTGGAGGAATTATTTCTAAAAAAGACGCTTTATGGTTTTGCAAGAATAAAAACTGTTTTAACAGAAGATATAAAACTATTGTTCATTTTGTTTCTAAACAAGCTTTCAATATGCCTGGGATCGGTCCTAATATTATTAAAGAACTTTTAGAATATAAACTAATTCTTGATGCGGCTGATTTATTTACTCTTAAAAAGGGAGATATTATGGAGCTACCTTTGTTTAAAGAAAAAGCTTCAGATAATTTAATTAATGCGATTAACCAAAGCAAAAAGATTAGTTTTTCTCGTTTTATATATTCACTTTCTATTGTAAACGTGGGGGTAGAAACAGCAAACGTTCTAGCTGATAAATTTCATTCTTTAGAAAACTTAAAAAAAGCTAGTTTTGAAGAATTGAAAAATATTAATGATATTGGAGATATTGTTGCCGATTCGATCCTTTCTTATTTTAAAGATGAAAATAATTTAATTTTTTTAGATAAGCTTTTGAGTCACGTTGAGGTTTTCTATGAAGAGAAAGAAGAAAAATTAAAAGGGTTAAATTTTGTTTTGACGGGAACCCTTTTAAATATCACAAGAGACGAAGCTAAAGAAAGAATAAGAAAACTTGGAGGTAATGTTTCTTCTTCTGTTTCAATAAATACAAGTTATGTTGTTATTGGGGAAAATCCTGGCTCAAAATATGATAAAGCAAAAAAACTAGGAATAAAGATAATAAACGAAAAAGAATTTAATGAACTTATTTGATCATTTTAGAAAAATTGATTGGTTAATTTTAGGATCTGTTTTAGGCTTATCTATTTTTGGATTAATATCAATTTATTCTTCTTCGCTAGTAACTCAAGATTTTTCTGATTTTTATAAACAGTTAGGATTTCTTTTTGTATCTATTATAATAATGTTTATAATTTCTTTTTTTGATTACAGGAAGTTGAGAGAAAATCCATCATTGATTTTATTATTTTATTGTGTTTGTGTAGTTCTTCTTGTAGGAGTGCTTTTTATGCCCGAGATAAGAGGGATTTCTTCTTGGTATAGAATAGGGTTTTTTAATTTTGGGCCGATTGAGCCAATGAAGATTGCTTTAATTCTTCTTCTAGCTAAATTTTTTTCTAAGAGATATAACGAGATTTATAATTTTAAAAATATAATTTTTTCTGGATTTTACGTAGCGGTTCCTTGTGTGTTAGTTTTCTTGCAACCAGACTTTGGATCTCTTGCAATTTTCTTATGTATTTGGTTTGGAATTTTACTTGTTTCTGGAATTAGAAAAAAACATTTTTCAATTTTAGTTCTATCTTTTATTTTTCTTTTTGGAATTGCTTTTACTTTTCTAATGGATGATTATCAAAAGAATAGAATAATAAATTTTGTTTCTGTAGAGAATGATGCTTTGGGAGGGGATTGGAATAAAGATCAAGCTAAAATTGCAATTGGTTCCGGAGGTTTTTTAGGTAAAGGAATTGGTAATGGTTCTCAAGCTCAATATGGTTTTCTTCCAGAAGCAAAAACTGATTTTATTTTTTCTGCCATTGCTGAAGAGACAGGGTTTGTGGGAGTTTCTGCCATTGCATTACTTTTTATCTTATTTTTTTATAGAATTCTTAAAGTTAGTATTAATGCAAGATCTAATTTTGCGAGACTTTTTTTAGCTGGTTGGGCTATTTCAATTTTTGCTCTTATGTTTATTAATATTTCAATGAATTTAGGAATTATGCCTGTTGTTGGACTTCCACTTCCTTTTGTTTCTTATGGTGGATCAAGTTT
>JAQVZN010000052.1 GCA_028708155.1 Minisyncoccota bacterium
CTTCTTGTTAAAATAAATCAAATAGGAACTGTTTCTGAAGCTATAGAGGCTGCTAATTTAGCGAAATCTTACAATTTTAAAGTAATGGTTTCTCATCGTTCAGGAGAAACAATGGATGACTTTATCGCTGATTTTGCAGTAGGTCTTTCTGCAGAATATATAAAAGCTGGAGCCCCAGCAAGAGGAGAAAGGGTGGCTAAATATAATAGATTACTTAAAATAGAACAGATATTAGGTTTATGAAAAAAATCTTATTTACAATTTTAGATGGACTTGGCGATAGAGAAATTGCTTCTTTGAACGGAATGACTCCACTAGAATCAGCAAAGACGCCTAATTTTGATTATATGGTAACAAATGGAGTCTTAGGACTTGTTGAACCTTTCAAATTTTTAAACGAAAAACATCCAACTTCAGAAGGAACACATATAGGGCTATTTGGATATAAAGATTATTTTTTAGGAAGGGGTCCATACGAAGCAGCTGGAATTAATATGCCTCTTTATAAAGGAGATGTAGCTTTAAGAGTTAATTTTGCAACCATTGAAAACGGAATTATTCTTGACAGAAGAGCTGGTAGAATTAAAGAAACCGAACCTTTAATTAAAGCTCTTTTGCAAATTGAAATCAAAGGAGTTAAATTTGATCTTAAAAGATCTAATGGACATAGGGCCGTTCTTGTTTTGAGGGGAGAGAATTTATCTCCTGAAGTTACTTCTAATGACAGTGGAAAAGAAGGAGAAGCTCCTTTAAAAATAGTGGCAATGAGTGAAAAAGCTAATTTCACAGCTAATATTTTAAATGAATATGTAGAAAAAGCTCATCAAATTTTAAATAATATAAATGGAAATAAAGCTAATTATTTACTTTTAAGAGGGGCAGGTCAGTTTGAACCAATATATTCTTTTAAAGAGAAATATGGAAGAGACGCAGCTTGTATTGCTGGAGGAGGGCTCTATAAAGGAATTGCAAAAATGATTGGTATGGATGTTATAGATGTTAAAAGCGCAACGGCAGATATTGATACTGATTTATGGGATAAGTTTGAAGCAGTTTCTAAGGCTTTAGAAAAATATGATTTTGTTTTTTTACACATTAAAGGAACTGATGTTTGCTCTCACGATGGAAGGTATGAAGATAAAAAGAAATTTATAGAAGAGATAGACACTTATTTTAAAAAATTAATTAAACGAGAAGATTTGCTTATTGTTGTTACTGGAGATCATTCAACCCCTTGTGAACTAAAAGAACATTCTTTAGATTTAGTTCCCGTATTAATTTATGGAAATGGAAAAGATGGAACAACTTCTTTTTCTGAAAAAGAAGCTAAAAAAGGAAGTTTAGGTATAATTAAAGGTGAAAAATTATTAGATAAAATATTAAATATATGACAGTAAAAGTTTACACAACGCCAATTTGTCCTTATTGCGCAACTCTTAAAAAATTTTTAAAGGATAATAATGTAGAATTTGAAGAAATTGATGCTTCTTTAGACGAAGGTATTCAAAATATGCTTATAGAAAAAACTGGAAAAATGTCGGTTCCAGTTATTGCTATTGATGATGAATGGATTCAAGGATTTAATAGGGATAAATTAACAGAATTATTAAAAATATGACTAAAAAAATTGCAATAAATGGTTTCGGAAGAATCGGAAGGAATTGTTTAAAAATTATTTTAGATAATTTTAAAGATTTGGAAGTTGTAGCTATTAATGATCTTTCTGATAATGCTATGCTTGCTCATCTTTTAAAATATGATTCTGTTTATGGGGAATATGAAAGTGATGTTAATTTTGACGAAGAAGGAATCATAATTAATGGGAAAAAAATAAGAGTATATAATGAAAAAGATCCAGAGAATCTTCCTTGGAAGAAACTTGAGATAGATGTTGTTTTAGAATGCACTGGACTTTTTACTAAAAAAGAAGGAGCTTTAAAACATATTTTAGCAGGAGCTAAAAAAGTTATTATCTCTGCTCCAGCTAAATCAGACGATATTCCTTCTTATGTTTTAGGAGTAAATGCTGATGAATACAAAGGAGAAGAGATTATTGATATGGGATCTTGCACTACAAATTGTTTAGCACCAGTAATTAAAGTTTTAGAAGAAGAACTTGGAATTGAAAAAGGATTTGTAACAACAACTCACTCTTATACTGGTAATCAAAATTTAGTTGATGGAGCTAATAAAGATTTTAGAAGAGCGAGAGCGGCCGCAATAAACATTGTTCCAACAACTACTGGGGCGGCGAAGGCGATCTCTAAAGTAGTTCCTACAATGGTTGGAAAATTAGATGGCGTTGCTTTAAGAGTTCCAACTCCAACAGTTTCTATAATTGATTTAGTTTGTGTACTTAAAAAAGAAACCACAAGAGAGGAGGTTAACGCTTTATTTGAAAAATACGCTCAAGGAGAAATGAAAAACATTTTAAAATTAGAGGAAAAACCTTTAGTTTCTTCTGACTTTGTTAAAAGTTCTTATTCTTCAATCGTTGATGCTGAGATGACTAAAGTTAATGGAAACTTAGTGCAGGTATTATCTTGGTATGATAATGAATGGGGGTATTCATATAGATTAGCTGAAATATGTAAAATAATATGATTCAAGAGCTAATTATAATCTTAGGTTTATGTGTTTTTGAAGTTGTTTGTAGTATTGATAACGCGGTTGTCAATGCTCATGTTCTTAAAACCGTAGGAGAAAAACAAAAGAAGTTTTTCTTAACTTGGGGTCTTTTTTTAGCGGTTTTTGTAATGAGAGGAATTTTGCCTTTCTTAATTGTTTGGATTGCTAATTCTTCTTTAGGGCTTTCAGAGATATTTATGGCTCCTTTCACAAATGATACTCTTGTTGCTGATTCTCTTGAAAAGTCTAAGCCACTTCTTCTTTTGGCGGGAGGTTCTTATCTTTTCTTAATCTTTGTTTCTTGGTTGTTTTTAGAAGAGAAAAAATGTATTTTTAGATTTGAAAGATTTTTCCAAAAACAAGGAGTTTGGTTCTATGCTTGGACTTCTTTGTACACAACTTTAATTATTTATTTTTCTATTCAAAATGATCCAGTAATGGCTTTAGCGGCAACTATTGGTATTTCTTTCTTTTTCATTACTGATGGTTTCAAACAGAACGCAGAAAAAATGGAAAAGAATCTTGTTAAAGGAAAAACTAATTTAAGTGATTGGAGTAAAATTATTTATCTAGAGGCTCTTGATGCTTCCTTCTCTATTGATGGAGTTATTGGAGCATTTGCTTTCACTACTTCAATTGTTCTTATCTTGATTGGAAATGGTATTGGAGCCGTACTTGTAAGAGAAATAACCATGAAAGGAATTAACACTATTTCTAAATTCGCTTTTCTTAAAAACGGAGCAATGTATTCTATTGGGTTTTTAGGATTTATTATGCTTTTAGAATCTTTCGGAACTGAAGTCCCATTCTATTTAGCTCCAGTAGTAACTTTCTTAGTTTTAGGTGGTTTTCTATATTTATCAAAAAAATATTG
>JAQVZN010000053.1 GCA_028708155.1 Minisyncoccota bacterium
CCTATGGAAAAAGCAGAAGCTTTTATGCGTCTTCGAGAAGAGTTTGGACTCTTGGAAAGGGAAATTGGAGAGATGACAGGAAAGAGTAGAGAAGGTATAGCTAATGCTGTTCGTCTTTTAAATTTAACATTAGAAGCTAAGCAAGCTTTGAGAAACGAACAAATCTCAGAAGGACATGGAAAAGTATTGTTGTCTCTTGAAAAAGCAGAAGAACAAAACAGATTTTTAAAAATGATTATCGAAGAAAAGTTAACCGTAAGAGCGCTTGAATTAAAAATTAAAGAATATAGACATCCTAAAAAGGAAGTAACGGCTAGAGATTTAGCTCAAATAGAAGAGTTTGAGAATAGATTTAAAAAAGCTTTTAAATACGATAACGTTAAAGTAAAAAATAACAATAATAATTATCAAGTAGTTCTTAATTTTAAATCTAAAGAAGAGTTAGACGGTTTTATGAATGAACTATGAGCATTCTTTGTTAGAACAAATTATTTTTTTGTTTTTTTCAACAAGAAGAGAGTCGCATTTTTTACATTTTTCTCCAGTTGGCTTATCCCAAAGTGCAAAGTCGCAATCAGGCCATTTTGAACAGGCATAGAAAAGTTTGCCTTTTTTCGTTTTCTTTTGAAGAATCTCTCCAATTCCACATTTAGGGCAAGTAATATTTAAATTAACATTTTTATTTTCTAATGGTTCCGTATGTTTACATTCTGGGTATCCTGTGCAAGCTAAAAATCTTCCAAACCTTCCCGATTTGATTACTAAAGGCTTTCCACATTTAGGACAAATTTTATCAGTTATTTCTTCTTTTGGTTTTTGTTTTTCCACTTCGTTATATTTTTTTTCTAGATTTTCATTAAAAGGGAAATAGAATTTTTTAACGATTTCTTTCCAATTTTCTTTACCTAAAGAAATATCGTCTAACTCTTTTTCCATATCAGCAGTAAACTTATAGTCAACAATGTTTTCAAAGTTTTCTTCAAGCATTGTATTAACTGTTTTTCCTATTTCTGTTGGATAGAATTTTTTATCTTCATTTTTTAAAGCGTAATTTCTATCTTGAATGGTAGAGATAATAGTAGCGTATGTTGAAGGTCTTCCTATTTCATATTCTTCTAATTTTTTAATTAAATTAGCTTCACTGTATCTACTAGGTGGCATTGTAAAATGTTGTTCTTTTTTTAATTCTTTTAAATCAAGAATTTCTTTTTCTGAAAGTTCTGGAAGTTCATTTTCTTCTATTTTCATTTCATACATTTTCAAAAATCCATCAAACTTCAAAGTAGAACCATGAGCTTCAAAAGTGTAATTATTAGCTTTAATATCTACTTTTTTAGAATCGAAAATAGCAGAAGACATTTGACTAGCAATAAAACGTTTGTAAATTAGATTGTAAAGTTTTTCTTGCTTAGCATCTAATTTTAAATTGTTTTGCATTGTTGGTCTAATTGCTTCATGCGCTTCTTGAGCCCTTCCTTTAGTTTTAAAAACTCTTTTTTCGTAATATTTTTCACCAAATTTTTCTTTAATAATTTCTTCAGCTTTTTTTAAAGCTTCGTTTGAGATATTTAAAGAATCTGTTCTGTGATAGGTGATATAACCTCTTTCATATAATTGTTGAGCTAAACTCATTGTCATTTTTGCAGACAATTTTAATTTTTTATTAGCTTCTTGCTGCAGAGAAGAAGTTGTAAAAGGAGCTTGAGGATGCCTTTTGAGTTCTTTTTTTTCTATTTTATCAATTACATAAGAAGCATCCTTTAATTCTTTTTCTATTGCATCAGCTTCTTTTTGGTTTTTAATAAAAAGTTTATCTATTTTTTTATTTTCTATTTTAGAAAGTAAAGCCTCAAAAGGAGTTTTGTCTTTTTCAAATAAAGCTAAAACAGTCCAATATTCACTTGGAATAAATTTTTCTATTTCTTTTTCTCTTTCGCAAATTAATTTAACCGCAACTGATTGAACTCTTCCTGCAGACAAGTGTCTAGCTATTTTATTCCATAAAAAAGGAGAAAGTTTGTATCCTACAATTCTATCAAGAATTCTTCTTGCTTGTTGTGCGTCAGCTAAAGCTTCATCTAATTTAGAAGGATTGTTGATAGCATTTTCGATAGCTGATTTAGTAATTTCATGGAAAACAACTCTTTTGTATTCTTTTAAATTAAGAGCATTTATTAAATGCCAAGAAATAGCTTCTCCTTCTCTATCAGGATCAGTTGCAAGAATAACTTCATCAGATTTAGCAACTTCTTTCTTTAAAAGATTTAGATTTTTTCTTGCTTTTGTAGGGATAACATATTTAGGTTCAAAATCGTTTTCTACGTCTACTCCAAAGGCACCTTTAGGTAAATCCCTTATGTGTCCGTAAGAAGATAGAACCTTATATTCAGATCCTAAAAATTTTTCTATAGTTTTTGCCTTTGTCGGACTTTCTACAATTACAAGTTTCATTTATTTATTTTTATACCATTTATAATAGAATCATTAAGAGAAGAGACAACATCAAAAATTGTTTCGTTTATGATTTCTGTATTTTCTTTTGAAAAAGGCTTTAAAACATAATCGATTAAATCTTCTTTTTGATTACTATTTATTCCTACTCTAAATCTTATAAAATCTTGAGTTCCTAATTTTTCAATAATTGATTTTATTCCGTTATGTCCTTTCGGAGAAATGTTTTTACTAATTTTAAATTCTCCTAATTTTAAATCATTTTCATCGTGAATAACCCAAAGATCTTCTTTTCGGATTTTATAAAAATTCATTATTTCTTTTACTGAAACTCCAGAGTTATTCATATATGTTTGTGGTTTTAAAAGAATAATATTTTCTTTTTTTGAAATTAAAGAATTTTGATTTAACGAAAAATTAGGGAAATCAAATTTTTCTTTAAATAAATCAATCACTCTAAAACCAACGTTGTGGGGAGTGTTTTCATATTTTTCTTCTGGGTTTCCGAGCCCTACTATTAAAATCATACTTTCATTATACATAAAATATAAAAAAATAAAACAAAGATTGTCAAATTAGTTAAGTTTTAGTATAATCTAAATATGAACAAGTCTTTCACTCTAATTGAACTTCTAGTAGTAATAGTTATCATCGGAATATTAGCTGGTGTAATTATCGTTTCTACTTCTTCATCTATTAATAAAGCTAATCTAGCTAAAGCACAATCTTTCTCAAACACTGTTCAAAATGAACTTCTTTTGAACCTAGTCTCTGAATGGAGTTTTGATAATTCAAGTAATATTGGAGAAGATACTTGGGGTAATAATGATGGAACTGTTTACGGTTCTCCAGT
>JAQVZN010000054.1 GCA_028708155.1 Minisyncoccota bacterium
TTCTTTCAGAAAAAGGTAAGGAAATAGTTTTTAAAAGCAAAAATCCTAATATTATTTTTATAAATATAGCTTGGCTTTCTTTAGTAACTATAGCAATAATAGTTTTGAACTATTTTTATGTTTTAAATTATCTTTCTGAAAATTATTATAATTTAGCTATTGAAGCTCACTTAAAAGATAGAGGGGAAGGAATTGACTATTTAGAAAAAAGTAATTCTTTTATGGAAAAAGAAAAAACTTTGATTGGTTTGTCTCAATTATATCTTTTAAAAGCGAGTGATTTATATAACGAAAGCAGACTTCTTGAGACAAAAGAGGAAGATAGAGAAGCTAAAAAAATAGAATGTGAAGAATACATGGATTTATCGGAAGAAAAAGCTTTAAGAGCGATTGAAATTAATTCAAATGATTATTTCTCTTGGGTTAATTTAGGAAATCTTTATAGTAATAGAAGATATTTAAGAGATGAGGAACTTTCTTCTCAGATTATTGAAGCTTATACTAAAGCTTCTGAGCTTTCTCCTTATACAAAAGAAGCTTATGTGGCTTTAATTCAAATATATAGTGAGCTTGGAAATGTAGAAATGAGAGAACAATATTTGGAAAAGATAAGAGTTATTGATCCTGATTATTTGAAATGAAATTATATTTAAGATCTCTAAGTTTAATAAAAAAGAATAAGGGGATAGCTATTTTTCTATTCTTAATGGCTTTTGTTTTGTCTTGTCTTGTGATTATAGAGCCTTTTTTCTTTAAAGAAATTATTAATAGTTTGGTTGATTTTAGTGGAGAAACTAATTTTTTTGATAATATTAAAATTGTTTTTATTTTTTGGGGGAGTATAGTTTTATGTAATATTATCGTTCAATTACTTTTATCTTATAATTCTAGTTATTTAGCTACAAAAACATATTCTTTTTTATGGAGAGACAGTTTTGAACATATTTTAAGCTTTTCTATTAATTTTTTTGATAATCATCAATTAGGAAAAGTAGTGAGAGAATTTGAAAGAGGGGTAGACAATTTATATTCCTTATATATTGGATTTTTTAGGTACACTTTACCTAATCTTTTTATTCTTTTATTCTTATTGCCAATTATTTTTTATTTAAATTCTAAGATGGCTTTGCTTATTGTTTCTGTAATTCCAATACTAGTTTTTTTAATTGCTTTAGGAATTAAGGAAATTCAAAAAGACCAAAAAATATCAGATAATGATTGGACAAAACTTTCTGGAATTTTATATGACGCTGTTTCTAATATTTTTTTAGTAAAAAGCTTCACTTTAGTTAGTAGAATATTTAATAAAACAGATAAACTCAGAGAAACTGCTTTAGATAAACAAAATAAAGCTAATAAATCGTGGGGAATGGTTATTGGTTTATCAAGAAGTATTGGACTTATTTTAAATATTCTAGTTTTTTTACTAGGAAGTGTCCTTTATATAAGGAATGAAATGTCTTTGGGAGATATTATAATGTTTATTGGTTTTACTTCAATTATTGTTAATATCTTTAATTCTTTCTTTTGGAATGTTCTTGATTATTCTTGGCAACGAGAAAAAATTAAAGCCCTTTTTGATATCATTGATACAAAGCCCGAGATTATTGACAAAGAAGACTCTTTAATTATTGGAAGAGCTAAAGGTGAGATTGATTTTAAAAATGTTTCTTTTTCATATAAAGATGGAGCAGATGCGATTAAAAACATTTCTTTTACGATAAAACCAGGGGAAGTAGTAGCTTTTGTGGGGCATACTGGATCAGGAAAAACAACTACAGCTAATTTAATTTCTAGATTTTATGATGTAAAAAGTGGGAAAATTCTTCTTGATTCTAAAAATATTAAGGACATCAATCTTGATTCTTTGAGAAAGAATATTGCTATTGTTTTCCAAGAGAACACATTTTTTAATGCTAGTGTCTATGATAATTTAAAAATTGACGATAAGGTGACAAAAAAAGACATGGAAGAAGCTCTTAAAAAGGCTCGTGTTTTTGATGTTATTAATAAGAATAAGAAAGGGGTAGGGCAGATAATTGGAGAGAAAGGAACGAAGCTTTCCGGAGGAGAGAAACAAAGATTAAGTATTGCCAGAGCTATTTTAAAGGATGCTCCAATTTTAATCTTAGATGAAGCGACATCAGCTTTAGATGCAAAAACAGAAAATAAGATACAATCAGCTATTTCTGATTTAATTAAAGATAAAACTACGATTATCATTGCTCATAGATTATCTACCATTAAAAAAGCAGATCGAATATTTGTTTTTGATCACGGAAATATTATTGAAAGTGGAGACTTCAATTCATTGATGAAAAAGAAAGGTAGTTTCTATGAACTGGTTAGTTATCAGATGGGAATATAAATTTATGACAGAAGATATTTTTAATAAATGGAATGAGCAGAAAAAAGAGATTGATAATAATGAGAGAGAAATATTTTTTGCAGAAAGAGAAATTTGGAATATTAAAATGGGAAAAAATATAGGTTTTGAAGAAGATGGAAAAGGAGAAGATTTTTTAAGACCCGTATTGATTTTAAAGAAATTTTCTAAGGAGATTTTTTGGGGAATTCCTTTAACTTCTTCTTGCAAAAAAGAATATCCTCAATTTTATTGTTCTTTTATCTTTAAAGGTGGGGAAAGTGTGGCTATATTAACACAAATCAAGCTATATAGTACAAGAAGGCTTTATTATAAAATGGGAAGAATAGGCGAAAAAAATTTTAATTTAATTAAACAAAAACTCATTACTTTAATTGGTAACGAGTTTTTATAATTTTTACTCTCTCATAAGAGAGAGGGGGACTAATGTCCATTTGTATTTTTATAATATTATACTTAATTAAAAAAGTCAAGATAAATTGACAAAATTCAAAAAATGTGCTATTAAGTAGATGTGAGTGTTAAAACATCTATGTCGGCGAAAGACTCTACGGTTGTGGAGTTTTTTGCTATATTATGATATATAATACTAGATGCACTTGCACAAAAATATATTAATTGATATTATGTTATTAACCGCTGGGGACGCACTCACTTAATGACATAGTTGGAGAAAGCTCCCCTCGGTTTTTATTTTATGGAAAAGAATATTACGTTAAAAGATAAAAATACTTTTAGGGTAGGTGGTTTGGCTAAATACTACAGCCTTGTTAATTCAAGAAAAGAGCTTGAAGAAACTATTCTATTTGCTAAAAAAGAAAATTTACCAGTTTTTGTTATTGGAGAAGGAAGTAATCTTTTAATATCAGATAATACTTTTGAGGG
>JAQVZN010000055.1 GCA_028708155.1 Minisyncoccota bacterium
CACTAAATCCTTGAGCGTCAATTCCTAGATTATGAGCAATGTATAAAGCTCTCCCTAAATGAAAATTCTGAGAAACAATTATCACTTCACTTACTCCAAAAATTTCTTTCGCCCTATAAACACTGTCGTATGTATCAAATCCAGCATGGTCTAAAAAAATATCTTCTTCTAAAACATTCTTACTTAAAAGATATTCTTTCGCTGTATTAACTTCATCATATTCTTTGGTACCGTGGTCTCCACTTATTAAAAATTTTTCAATTTTCCCTTCATTATATAATATCAAAGCTGCATCTAATCTATCTTTAAAAATGTCACTAACTTTATTTCCTTTTACGCTAGCTCCTAAAACTAAACCCGTATGAACTTCTTTTAAATTATCAATATCTTTTATCTCTTTTTCAAAACTAACTATCATTACGTTAATACTGATTAAAATCAAAAATATTAAAGATGAGAAATAAACAAAATACTTAATCATTTTATTCAACGGTAACACTTTTAGCTAAATTCCTAGGCTTATCAATATCTTTTTCTAAAGCTAAAGCGAAATAATAAGCAAAAAGATGAAGAGGAATTGCTGATAAAAGTGGAGTCAAACATTCTAAAGTTTCTGGAATATAAATAACGTCAGTTGCGATTTCTTTAATCTTAGAATCTCCTTCTGTGGCAATAGCAATAACCTTTCCGTTCCTAGCTTTAACCTCTTCAATATTTGAAAGCATTTTATCATAAACAGAATCTTTAGTACAAATAGCTATTGTCGGACAAGTTTCATCAATAAGAGCAAGCGGTCCATGTTTAAGCTCTCCACCAGTTACCCCTTCAGCATGGACATAAGATATCTCTTTTAATTTTAAAGCTCCTTCCATCGCAATAGGATAATTAAATTTTCTACCGATAAAGAAAAAATCTTTATACTGAGAATACTTACGAGCAATCTCTTTAATTTTTTCAGCTTGTTTTAAAACTATGTCTGCTTTTTTTGAAATATTTTTTAACTCCAAAATAATTTTTTTAGCTTCTTTTTCCTCTAAATTTCTCTGTCTTCCTAAGAATAAAGATATCATAACAAGAACTGTTATTTGACCAATAAAAGCTTTAGTAGAAGCGACAGCTATTTCAGGTCCACACCTTGTGTAAACTCCACCCTCTGTTTCTCTTGTCTGAGTAGATCCAATAACATTGGTTACTCCGAGAGTTAAAACATTAGCTTCTTTCATTTTTTTAAGACAAGCTAAATTATCTGCGGTTTCTCCTGATTGAGAAACAAAGATAGCAGTTTGATCAGGGTTTAATCTTACGTTCCTATAACGAACTTCCGAACCCATATGAGCTTCTGCATCAATTATCCCAATTTCTTCCATCAAATATTCTCCTACTTTGGCAGCATAATATCCCGTACCACAACCAACTAAATAAATTTTATTTGTTCTCTTTAATCTTTCTTTAGAAGATTCTAGTCCTCCTAATTTAACATCACTTTCTAAAAGACGTCCTTGAATAGCGTTTTCAATCACTCTAGGTTCTTCCATGATTTCCTTAAGCATAAAGTGTTCAAAATCACCTTTATCTACAGCATCACTCTCCCAATCAATAGTCTCAATTTTTTTATCTTTAGAAATTGTGTAACTATCTTCTTTTAAAGTGGCAATTTCATTATCGTCTAAAGTTATAATTTGTTTTGTGTAGTTTATAATCGCTGAAGGATCTGAGGCAACAATATAGCCGTCGTCAGTTATTCCTAAAATAATAGGAGAAGATAATTTAGCAACTACTATTTTACCCTTATCTTTAGGAGAAATAACAGCGATACCATAACTCCCAATAATTTTTTTCAAAGCTTTTTTAGTAGCATCTTCTAAATTTCCTTTAAATTCTTCAGAAATTAAATGAGCAATAACCTCGGTATCCGTATCAGAACTGAACTGGTGTCCTTTTTTGATAAGCTCTTCTTTTAATTCTTTGTAGTTTTCAACAATTCCATTATGAACAACATAAAATTGATTATACTCTTGAGGATGAGCATTCTTTTCACAAACACTTCCCGTAGTTGCCCAACGACTGTGTCCAATAGAAATACACCCTTTGCATTCGCTTTCAGAGTTTTCACTTGAAATTCTTCCTACTCTTTTTTTAAGGAAAACCGAATCACCATCTAAAACACAAATTCCGTAAGAATCATACCCTCTATACTCCATCTTCTTAAGACCATTAATAATGATAGGATAGGCTTGTTTTTTACCAATATATCCGATAATTCCGCACATAAAATTAAATTACAATACTAATTAACTTTGGAGGAATAAAAATTAATTTTTTAATTTCTTTCCCTTCAATCCAATTTTTAACTTTTTCGCTTTTAAGCGCAATTTCTTGTAACGCTTCTTTTGATAATTTAGAATCCACTTCAATCTTATCTCTTACCTTTCCGTTAACTTGAACTACTAATTCCATAGAATCTTTAGTGGTTAAATTATCGTCATACTCTGGCCAAGCTTCCTCGTGAATATATTTTCCTTCCTCTAAAATATTCCATAATTCTTGAGTCATGTGAGGAGCGAATGGATGGAATAGTTTTAAGATATTTTTAATAGATTTTAAAGAAACTTCATTCTTTCTCTTTTCTGCAAAGTTCAAAAATTCCATAAAGAAAGCAATCGCTGTATTAAATTTCATTTCTTCTAAATCTAAAGAAACTTTTTTAATTAAAATATTTTCTTCTCTTGAAATTTCTTTTGATGATTCAATGTCATTATCTTTACAATCAATACAAAGATCCCAGAATCTATTTAAAAATCTAGATACTCCATTAACTCCTTTCATATTAAAAGCAATTGCGTCAAAAAATGGTCCCATAAACATTTCGTAAACCCTTAAAGTATCTACTCCATATTTATTAATAATCTCTTCAGAAGAAATCGTATTTCCTTTTGACTTACTCATTTTCTGACCATCTTCAGCTAAAATCAAACCAACGTTTCTTAACTTTTTAAAAGGCTCTTTTTCTGAAACTACACCAATATCATATAAGAATTTATGCCAAAAACGTGCATATAAAAGATGAAGTACCGCATGTTCTGCCCCTCCAACATATAAATCAACTGGCATGAAATATTTCTCCTTTTCTTTAGAGATAATCTCATCACTATTTTTAGGATCAATAAACCTTAAATAATACCAACAAGATCCAGCCCATTGAGGCATCGTGTTTGTTTCTCTTTTTGCCTCTCCATGAC
>JAQVZN010000009.1 GCA_028708155.1 Minisyncoccota bacterium
ATAAATATTTAACCATATAAAAATTTTCTAATTCGTATCCTTGTTTTCTGTAATAATCTCTAACTCCAACTCCAGAGATAACAGAAAGTTTTTTGATTCCGTATTCTTTTTTAGTTATTTTTTCTGCTTCGGCGATTAAAGCTTTTCCAAGTCCTCTGTGTTGAACAGATCCAGCTTGACTGATTTTTTTTGATTCTCCGTAAGTGTGTACTTCTCTTATAAAAGCGGTTTTATCGTGTATTCTCAATCTAAGCATTGAATAGAGATTCTTTCTTTTTTCGTCTTCAAAACTTAAGAAGATTTCATTCCCTGATTGAGCGAAGTAATTTTCCCTAAACATTTTGATGTTTAGATCTTGTTTTCTATCTCTAATTTCTCGGCAACGAATACATTTACAACTCCAGCCTTCTTTTTTTATTTGAGCATCTATAATCTGTCTTAAGTTTGAAGTTTTTGCTCCTCCTTCAACTATGAGTGGAGCAGGAATATCTCTAATTATTCTCTCGATTCTAGTGTAATAAGGAACTTCTTTTTTAATATCTTTAATTAAATCAATTAATTCTTCTGAAGTGTAAGGTTTATAGGTTCCTTTTTTGTAATCTTTATATAAATCAGAATTTTTTAAAAGAGCACAAGGATATATTTTAAGATAATCTGGCTTGAATTCCTCCTTTTTAAATAGCTCTTTAAACATGTCTAAATCCCTCTTAAGATCGCTTTTAGGTAGGTTAAGCATAATTTGATAAGATACCTTAAATCCAGCGTTTTTTAAGAGTTCTGTGGCCTTGATTGTTGTTTTAACATCATGACCTCTTTTAGTTTTTTTAAGAACATCATCATAGATAGATTGGACTCCAATTTCTATTTTAGTAGCTCCTAGTTTTCTCATTTCTAAGACTTCTTTTGTGGTTATGAAGTCTGGCCTTGTTTCAAAAGAAATACCGATTATTCTATATTTTGCTGATTCATTTATTCTTTGAGCTTCTATTAATTCTTCAAAAAGTTTTTTAACGGTTTTTTTATAATATGGTTCTTTTTTGTATTCTTTTTGATTGCAGGCATCAAAACATTTTTTAATAAACCATATTTGATATTTACTATTATATGCAGACCAAGTCCCTCCAATTACTCTTAAATCTATTTTTTCAGCGTTGTGTCCTGTACTTTCAAGAAGCTCAACCCTTTTTTGAACTTGAATATAGGGATCATATTTTAACCTTTTAGCTCTTTCAACGGCTGGTTCTCCTGATAAATAACTTTTAGGAATATCTTTTTCTTTTGGGCAAAAAGTACATTTTCCAGGACAAGAAAAAGATTTTGTTAAAACAGAAACATTAATCACGCCAGACAAGGATCTTATCGGTCTTATTTTGAGTAAATTTTCTATAACAGGATCTTCTTTGTAGGTTTTACTTTTAATTAAATTATGATAAACTTTAAGTAAGCTAACATTGCTTGGACAAGGAGTTTTATATTTTTTAGAGATTTTTCTTTTTATGCATGATAAATCATTTGAAGTAGGATCCTTCTTTAAAAATAACTCTTTAATAATTTCTTCATTTGTATGCATAATAGTGATAAAATTTTAATTAAAACTTGTAATGATTATAACAAGATTGCGGAAAGATTTTCAAGCGCTCGAAAAAATACTTGGGATGAATTTGATTTCTTATTTAATAACATTAAAGACGGAGAAAGGGTTTTAGATCTTGGTTGTGGCAACGGTAGATTTTATGAAAAATTAAAAAAGACAAACTATACTGGTATTGATAATTCTGAAAAATTAATTTCAATTGCAAAAAATAATTATCCTGATGTTGATTTTAAAGTAGCTTCTGCTTTAGAAATTCCTTTCAAAGAAAAGGAATTTGATAAAGTTTATAGTCTAGCGGTTTTACATCATCTTCCACAAGATTATCATAGCAGATTTTTAGAAGAAATTAAAAGAGTTTTAAAAGATGATGGGATATTAATTATTACTGTTTGGAATTTAAATGAAAGAAAAAAGAAAGAGGATGTTAAAAAAATAAATGACAAAGAAATATTAATTCCTTGGCATGGAGTAGAAGATCATTATTTTTATGTTTTTGATTTAGAGGAATTAGTAGAATTGTTTAAGGATTTTACCATTGTAGAAAAAGGGGAAATAAAGATAAAAAAGTTTTCTAATTATTATTTAATATTAAAAAAATGAAAAAAAGTAAATTTGATTTTAGGTATGATATCGCGGTTTCTGGTTCTTCAAATATGAAAGTTTGTACAAAAGGGACTAGGGAAAAAGCTTTTGAATTAGGTAAAGAGTTAGCAAAGAATAAGTGTATTGTTATTTCTGGAGCGACAGATGGAATTCCTTTTGTTGTTTCCTGTGGGAATAGAGAAGCCGGCGGATTTAATTTAGGGTTTTCTCCAGCAATATCTAAAAGTGAGCATGTAAAATCATATAAATTACCTTTAGATCCATATGACGTTATTGTTTATACAGGAGAAGATTATGCTGGGAGAGATGTTGTTATGACTAAAGCTTCAGAAGCAGTAATTATTATTTCTGGAGAAACAGGAACAATGCATGAATTTTTAACTGCATTTGAAACAGGAAAAGTAATTGGAGTTCTTGAAGGTTCTGGAGGAATTGCTGATGGAGCTAAGAAATTTCTTGAGGGAATAAGAAAAAAACCAAAAGCATCAATCTTTTTTAGCGACAATCCTAAAAAATTAGTTAAAGAGATTGTTTTAGAGCTTAAGAAAAAAGAGAAAAAAATGAAAAAAGGTAAAGTATGTTAAATTTAATCACTATTTTAGAGTTAGTTTTGGCGACTCTTTTAGGATCGCTTATTGGACTTGAAAGAGAAGTTAAAGGGAAGTATGCAGGATTTCAAACATACGCTCTTGTATGTTTAGGATCTTGTTTATTTACAATGATTTCTTATGTAGTTTATGAAGTTTTTAAAGACAACTTACAAATGTCATTTGATCCAGGAAGAATAATCCAATCTATTGCTGTTGGTGTTGGTTTTCTAGGCGCTGGAGCAATATATAAGAGCAAAGAAGGGGTTAAAGGATTAACAACCGCTGCTGGATTATGGGTTGCCTCAGCTATTGGGATCACGGTTGCTTTACATGAATATTTTATTGCTTTAACAGTTACTTTTTTAGTCATTTTAATTTTTGTGCTTTTAGGTTATTTTGAAAACAATATTAAAAAATGAGAATAATTACTGATTTTCATATACATTCTAAATATTCAAGGGCGGTAAGTCCAAAAATGAATTTAGAAGAAATTGGGAAGCAAGGAATGGTTAAAGGAATTGATCTTATTGGAACGGGAGATTTTACTCATCCTCAATGGTTTTCTGAATTAAAAGAAAAATTAATCTTAGATAATTCTAATTTTTACAAATTAAAGGACGTAGAAAATTCTTCAAAGTTTACAGTAACAGGAGAGGTTAGTTTAATTTATACAAAATTTAATAAAACAAGAAAAATTCATTTAATTTTAATTTGTCCTAATTTAGATATTGCAGAAAAAATTAATAAACGATTATCTCTAGAATATAATTTATCATCTGACGGAAGACCTATTTTAAAATTAGACGCAAAAGAATTTTTAAAGATAGTATTAGATATTTCAAAAGATATTTTAGTTATTCCCGCTCATATTATGACTCCTTGGTTCGGATTATATGGATCAAAATCAGGGTTTGATTCTATAGAGGATTGTTTTGAAGAGCTTTCTTCATATATCTATGCTTTTGAAACTGGACTTTCGGCTAATCCAGCAATGCTTCTTTTAATGAAAGAATGTAGAGAGAGAACTCTTTTATCTAATTCAGATGCTCATTCTCTTGATAAACTAGGAAGAGAAGCCAATGTTTTTGAAACAGATTTTAACTATGATTCAATAATTAAAAAAATAAAAGATAATGATCTTGAAACGATTGAATTTTTTCCTGAAGAAGGAAAATATTTTAACGATGGACATAGAAATTGTGGTATTAGTTTAAACAGTGAAGAAACTTATAGATATGGTGGAATTTGTCCTGTTTGTGGGAAACCTTTAACAATTGGAGTTTTGAGTAGGGTAAGGCAATTGTCTGATAAAAAAGAAATAAAAGCTTCTTTTAAAAATTTAGTTCCATTAAAGGAGATTATAGGAGAAGTTTTAGGAGTTTCTAGTAGTTCTAAGAAGGTTAGTGATGAATATCAAAAACTTATTGAAGAACTAGGGTCAGAATTCAATATTTTATTATACGAAGATATTAAAAATATAGAGAAAGTTAATAGTAAAATTTCTTTAGCTATTAAAAAAGTAAGAGAGGGAGACATTTGTATTATTGAAGGATATGATGGAGAGTTTGGAAAAGTAAAAATATTTGGATCAAATATTAAAAAAGAAATATCTCAAAAAACATTATTATGAAACCATTAGCAGAAGAATTAAGACCTATAGATATTAATGATTTTGTAGGGCAAGAAAATATTTTAGGAAAAGGGAGTTTGCTTAGAAAAGCGATTAAAGAAGACAGTGTCCCTTCGATGATTTTTTATGGGCCTCCAGGAACAGGAAAAACTACTTTAGCTAAAATTATTGCTAGAAAAACAAAGTATCATTTTGAACAATTAAGTGCGGTTTCTTCTGGAGTTAAAGACTTGAAGCTAATTATAGAAAGAGCCGAAATTAATAAAAGATTAAATGAAAAAACAATTCTTTTTATAGACGAAATTCATAGATGGAATAAAAAACAGCAAGATGGACTTTTGCCATATATAGAAAATGGAACAATAATTTTAATTGGAGCGACAACGGAAAATCCTTCATTTGAAGTTAATCCAGCTCTTTTATCAAGATGTCGAGTTTTTCTTTTTGAAAAATTAAAAGAAAAAGAAATCGAGAAAATTATCAAAAGAGCTGTATTAAAAAAGAAAATTATTATAGATAAAAAGGCAATCAAATTCTTGAAAGAAATGAGTAATGGAGATGCAAGAGTTTCTTTGAATATTTTAGATTATGCATCTTCGCTTAATAAAAAAATAGAAGAAAAAGATATTAAAGAAGCTTTTCAAAAACAAAATCTTTATTATGACAAACACGGAAAAGAACATCACGATTTAATATCAGCTTTAATAAAATCAATGAGGTCAGGAGAAGAGAACGCTGCTCTTTATTATCTTATGCGTATGCTTGAGTCGGGAGAAGACCCTTTGTATATAGCGAGAAGATTAATTGTTTTTGCTTCCGAAGATATTGGAATTCAAAATTCTTTAGCTTTGAATCAAGCTATTAGTGTTTTTGATGCTTGTCATTTTATTGGTATGCCAGAGTGTAAAATTAATTTAGCTCAAGGGGTTATCTATATGTGTAGAAATAAGAAATCAAGAGCTATTCCTGAGGCTTTAAAAAAAGTTGAATTTGATGTTTTAAGATACGGAAATCTTAAAATTCCTTTGCATATTAGAAACAATAAGAGTTTTGAAGAGGTTGATGATTATAAAGGTTTCTTACCCGAAAAAATAAAAAACAGAAAATATTTATCTTAAATAAATAATTTTATTCATTTTGTGTTCTTCAAAATTATTGCTAAAAATAGTAGTTCCGTCTTTTGCTGAAAGATAATACCAGTAATTATTATTTAAAGGATTAAGGGCGGCTTCTATGCTTTCTATTCCTGGATTAGAAATTGGAGCAGGTGGTAGTCCAAGATATTTATAAGTATTAAAAAGGGAGTCTATTTCGCTATCAAAAATGTTATTATTAACATAAAGAATAGTTGCGTCTACTTGAAGAGGCATATTGTTTGCTAATCTTTTAAAAAGAATATGAGCTACTTTTTGTTTGTCTTCATATGAGATAACCTCTCTTTCTAAAATAGAACTTAATATTAAAACTTCGTAAAAATTTTCTTTGTCTTTTACACTACCCCAAACTTTAGTCTCAAAATTAAGAAGCATTCTTTTTATAATTATTTCTGGGGTGTCAGTCTGATTTATAAAATATGTGTCAGGGAAGAGAAATCCTTCTAAGTTATTGCTATTTAAAAAACTAAATTCAGAAGAGTAATCTTTTTTAGTAGCCGCTAAAAACCCTTCTTTTGTAAAAAGTTCTTCTTTCTCTAGATATTCAGCAATATCATTTATTGTCCATCCTTCAATGATGGTTATTTTTTCTTTTATCGTGTTTCCAGTTGTTATTTGGTGAATGATTTTAAAGTTTCCCATTGCTGAGTTTATTTCATAAGCTCCAGCTTTAATATCTAAAGGATTATTAGTAAAATAAAGAGTAAAGAAAAATAGACTACTATTTGAAATAAGTCCTTGCTCTTTTAGATTTTTAGAAATGGTTTTAAGAGTTTCTCCTTCTCTTATAATGAAAGTATCTTCAACATAAGGAAAGGGTTTAAAAATATTAAATAAACAGATTATTAAAAAGATGGCAGTTAATAAGATAATGATTGTTTTTTTTGTAATATGCATAGATTAATTGTAATATAAATTTATTATTTTTCAATATTGTCTTTTTTGGTAAAAAAGGTGATAATATAACAAATAAACATTAAAAAAACTTATATGAATAAAAAAATCCTTCTACTCTTATTGACTTTAATTTTTACTTTAAATATTTCTTTCGTTTCTGCTTGCAATTTAAATGATTTAAGCTCTTGTTCTTTTAATGATCTTAAAAATTTTATTAGCAGTCTTTTATTCAAAGATAAAATTACTTGCAATAATGTTTATCTTCCAGTTTGTTCTGAATCAGGAGAAACTTTTATTAATGAATGTTTCTTAAAAGAGAAAAAAGGAACTTTAGCTTATTTAGGAAGTTGTCTTGAGTATCCATATAATTTGTCAGCTAATCTTTGTGTAAAAGAAAAGTTTGAATGGAATGGATATAAGTGTGAAAAGAAAAATGATTTTGTGGAATATAATAATGAGAAACTTGATTTTAGTTTAATTCTTCCTTCTAATTCTAAAATAAAAGATGATTATATTGAACTTCCAAAAGAGCGAAATAATACAAATTTAATTTATAAAAAATTAGAAATCAATTCAGGAAACTATTGTTCAGATATTTCTTTTTATACTAAGGTTAAGGAGACAAAAGAAGTAATTATTAATGGAAATAGTTTTGAGGTGATTTCTGGAGAAAATAATTTAGATTATGGAGATAACTTAGATGTTCATATTGATTATACAAATTATATTTTAAAGAAAGAAAATTCTTGTATTGGATTTTTATTTTCAATGCAATCAAAAGAAGATAGTTCTTTTACAAAATATGATAAAAATGTAGAGTCTTTAGTTTATGAAGAAATTTTAGGAAGTTTTTCTAATTTGTTAAAAAAGGAAGACAAAAAATCTCCTTGTAATAATTACGGAGACCTTAATTCAGATGGAGTAATAAATGAAGAGGATTTAAAATTTTTTGATTACGGAGTAGTAGAAAATAATATTCAAGAAAAGGCAGATTTAAACAATGATCAAAAAGTAGATGACGAAGATAAAAGCATTCTTTCAAGTTTTATTTATGGAAACGAATTATCTTTTCCTGCTTGTTTTTATGTTGATTCTTTGAAAGTGGGTTATTTACCTAAGATATCTAATAAAGAATTTACAGTGACCCAAGATAAAGGAAAAACAGAAGCTAATATAAGGATTAATTTTGATGTTTCAGCGGATCAAGGAGATGTTTATTTAAAATCAGATCTTTCTTTTTTAAATATTTTAAATAAAGAAAATATTGTTATTGAAAATGTTAGCTGGAATACCGGAGCGGTAATCAAAGAAGATGGATATATTTTTCTAGAAAAAGGAAAAACGACTTGGTTTTCTATTGAAATGAAATTAAAAGCAAAAGAAAAACCAGTTTATTCAAAAGTGTTTATTGATAGTCTTAATTATTTAAATGAAAAAGGGGAACTTAATAAAGTTTCTACTTTAATTGAAAGTAGTAGGTTTTATTTAAATTATACAAAAAGTTCTAATTTAATTTGTGACGATTATGGAGATATTGATGGGAATGGATTGATAGACGAAGAAGATCTTTTATTTATTACAGAGAATAAAGAATTAGATGAAAATCAAAAAATAAGAGCTGATGTTTCGGGTAATGGAGAGGTTAATTTAATTGATGCTATTGAAATAAAAAGATATCTTCAAGATGAAAGTATTTTTACTGTTTGCTTGAAAACTTACATGCCTAAAATATATGAGAATGCTCTTGTTAATGTAATTTCAAACGAAGATAAGAGTAAGCACATTATAATTACTTTTTATTTAGATTCAGACAAAGGAGAGATTCTTTTACCAGCTTATGTTACTTTTAATAAAGATAATCCTTTAGCTGGAATATATTTAGAGATAGAAAGAGATGGAAATATTTCTATAGAGAATTTAAAGCTTCTAAGTAGCGGAGAGCCGACTAATGACGGTTTTATCAGAATTAAAAAAAATACTCCTTCTTGGATTAAAGTTGAATTTGACGCTAGGGCTATAAATGACACAGCACTTGTTAATTTTTTAATCAGTAAAATAATTTATTTAGATAACGGGGAAAGAGAAAGCTTAGATGTTTCAAATATAAAAACGGGAGATATTTTCTTTAATTACGGGAAGACAGAAATTTTATCTCCTTGTGATAACTTGGGAGACTTAGATGAAGATGGCTTTATTACTTTTAAAGATTATGAATACTTAGAAGAAAATTTGAATCTTTTACTTTTTAATAAAGAAAAATTTGTTTTTGCTGATTTGAATAAAGACGGAATAATTAATGAATTAGATAAAGAAGAATTAAATAAATATTTAAATAAAAAAATAACTTCTTTTTCAGGATGCTCAAAGAGTGCTTGCTTTTTAGAGATTGATCCGATTTATACGAAGGATGGTTTTATCTATGCTAATAAATGTTATCTCAAAGAAAAAGAAGTTAAATGTTATATAAATAAAGATTGTGGATTATGATTCAAGGTGTTTTCATTTTTTTAATAATTTTGTTTGCTTATTCTTTTTGGTGGTTTGATTTTTATTTTTTTAAAAATAATATAAATATTTTTGAAAAAGAGTTTAAAAAATTAGTTTCAAAAAGTGATGTTGTTTTAATTTTTAACTCTGGGGGTTGGGGAACAATTGATTATAAGAAAGCTAATGACCTTAATCCTTTTTCAAAATGTATAAAAGACTATTTAAAAAAGAAAAATTTAAAAGTTTCTATTGTCCAATATTTTAGAACAGAAGATCACATTATTGGGAAGCTAGGTTATTTAAAAGATTATGCTTCTGCTTTTGAAAAACAATCAAAAGCTATTGCTAATATTATTTCAAAAACTAATAAAAAAGTTGTTCTTTTAGGTTTATCTAACGGAGCTTTGATGGCCGATGAAATTATGGATCGGGTTAAAAGAAAGAATAATATTTTTAGCATAGAGCTTGGAAAACCTTTTTTTGGAGTACATAGCAATAATAAAAATATTCTCTTGATTAATGATTTTAAAGATGATTTGTCTAACGGAAAAACTATAGAGCTTTTAAAAACAGTTTTTATTTACGCTCCTTTAAAATGGATCAAAAGTTTTTTCTTAGGAGAAAAAATACCTTTTGGGAAAATGGTTGAGGTTAAAGGACATTATTACCCAATTGAGAGGCACGAGAAGAGAGTTATTAATTTTATCAATAAAAAGATTATATGAAGATATTAAGAACCGGACTTTTATTTTTTTTATCTATTTTATTTGGAGCAATAATTTTTATATATGTTGGAGACGCTATTGGTTGGGATTTTATTTTAAACAGTTTTAAAATATTTCTGAATTTTGAAGGTTTAGTCGTAATTTTTTTATCATTTTTTATTGCTTTTTTAGGAGCTTTGAGATGGAAAGGAATTGTAAAAAATGGGCAGAATATTTCTTTATTTAATTTATTTAAAATTTATATTGCTGGTTTTTCTATTCAATATTTTTTTCCTATGATTTTATTTGGGAGTGAAGCTTTCAGAGCTTCTCTTTTAGAACACAGAGAGAAGATTGGTTGGGATAGAGCACTAGCCTCTGTTATCATAGAAAGAATTATTGAGTGGACAATTAATATTTTGGTTATCTTAATAGGAGTTTTATACTTTTTTTATGAGGTCCAAAAACCATCACAAAATCTCGCGCTTATATTTGGTGTTTCTATAGTATTCTTTTTATTAATATTATTTTTTGTTTACGTTTATCTTTTTAAGAAAAATAGTTTTATAAAAAAAATATTATTTAAAATAACTAAAAAAGATTACAAAGAAGGGGTAGCGATTAAAACAGAAAAAATAGTCTTTGAATATTTTAATATTAAAAATATTAATCTATGGAAAGGATATTTCTTTTCTATACTTAAAGTTTTAGCGATGTTTTTAAGGGTTTGGTTTATTGTTTTCTTCCTTGGAAATATTCTTAATTTTATGCCTAGCTTATCTATTTTAGGATTTTCATTTTTATCAACAATGGTTCCTATTCCAACTGCTCTTGGAGTTCAAGAATTAATACAATCTTTTGTTTTTGGAAATCTTAATATTAGCCTAGGAACCTCATCTTCTTTTTCTATGATTTTAAGAGCAGGAGATGTTATTGTTTCTTTAATTGGATGCGCACTATTCTTTAAAGTTGGTTTTGAATTTTTAAAAAATAAAATTTGTAAAAATGAAAAATGAAGAATTAGCAAAAATATTATTTGAGTTAGGAGAATATCTTGAGATAGAAAATATTCCTTTTAAACCAAGGGCTTATCAATCAGCCGCTATTTCTCTTGATAATTTGGATAAAGATATTGAAGAAATTTATAAAGAAGAAGGACTTAAAGGGGTAGAAAAAATACCAGGAGTTGGAAAAAGTATTGCTTTGAAAATAGAAGAATATTTAAAAACAGGAACGATTGAATATTTAGAGAAAGTAAGAAAAAACAATCCAATTGATCTTAAAAATTTAACAAAAATAGAAGGACTTGGTCCTAAAAGAATATATTTTTTAAATAAAGAATTGGGAATTAGAAATGTTGCTGAATTAAGAGAGGCAATTAGTAAGAATAAATTAAAAGAGCTTAAAGGTTTTTCTGAAAAAAGTGAAAAAAATATTTTAGAGAGTATTTCTTTCATGGAATCAAGCGGACTTCGATATCTATTATCTGATGTAAAAAATGATATTGAAGAAATTATTCAAAGTCTTAAAAAAATTAAAGAAGTAAAAAAAATAGAAGTAGCAGGTTCTTTCAGAAGAAAAAGAGAAACTGTGGGAGATATTGATATTTTAATAGCCTCATCTTTTCCTATTAAAATAATGAATGAATTTGTTACCCTACCTAATATTGTTAAAATTTGGAGTAAAGGAGAAACAAAAGCTTCTGTTAGAATGGCAAAAGGATATGACGTTGACTTAAGGATAGTTGACCTTGATTCTTTTGGTTCAGCTATGCAATATTTTACAGGGTCAAAAGAACATAATGTTGCCTTAAGAAAATTAGCAATTTCAAAAGGATATAAATTAAACGAATACGGTCTTTTTAAAAATAATATATTTAAGGCTGGAAAAACAGAGGAAAGTATTTATAAAAAATTAGGGATGCAATATATTTGTCCTGAGCTTAGAGAAAATAGAGGAGAAATAGAATTAGCGTTGAAAAATAAGCTTCCTAAACTTGTTGAACTCAAAGACATTAAAGGAGACTTTCACACCCATTCAAGTTTTGCAGGAACTATTATTTCTATGGAAGATATTGTTTTAAGAGCTATTTTAAAAGGATATAAATATGTTGGAATTTCAGATCATACAAAAGATCTAAAAATAGAAAATGGTCTTGATGAAAAACAACTTATTTCTCAAAGAGAAGAAATTAAAAAATTAAATGAAAAATATAATAAAAAGATCAGGATTTTTCACGGAGCAGAAGTTAATATTTTAAAAGATGGTTCTTTAGATATTGATGATAAAGTTCTTAAAGAACTTGATTTTGTAAACATAGGAGTACATAGCAATTTTAAGATGGATAAGGAGGCAATGACTAAAAGAATATTAAAAGCAATGTCTAATCCTTATGTTACTTGCCTTGTTCATCCAACTGGGAAAATAGTTAATAAAAGAGATTCTTTTGATTTAGACCTTGAAAAAATATTTAAATTTGCTAAAACTAATAATGTTCTTCTTGAAGTTAATTCTTCGGAAAGATTAGACTTAAATAGCTTAAATATTAAAAAGGCCAAAGAGCTAGGCTGTAAGTTTTTTATTAATACAGATACTCATATTTTAAAACAGATGGATAGGATGGAATATGGAGTTAACGAAGCAAGAAGAGGATGGGCAGAAAAAAAAGATATTATTAATACAATGCCCTTAAAAGAAATAGAAAAATTTTTAAAGAAAAAATAGTATGGAAAAATCATCAGGAGCAATTATATTTAGAAAAGAAAAAAATAATATTTATTATCTTCTTTTAAGATATCAATCTCAAGGTAAAAAGGGAGTTGATTATTGGGGATTCCCTAAGGGACACATAGAGGGGGTAGAAACAGAGAGAGAGGCAGCAACAAGAGAAATTATGGAAGAAACAGGACTTAAAGATATTACTTTCTTGGATGGATTTAGATATGTTATTAATTATAAATTTAGAAAAGAAGGAAGAGTTGTTTCTAAAACAGTTACTTTTTTTATAGCGGAGACTACGGTTAAAGAAGTAGAAGTTTCTTTTGAACATATTGGATATGAGTGGATAAAATATTCTCAAGCTATGAAAGAACTTAATTTTGAAAATGATAGAGACATGTTTAAAAAAGCACATAAGTTTATCACAAAAAAATGACAAAAGCTTTGCTTTTATATTCAAAAGGATTAGACTCAATTCTTGTTTTAAAAATTTTAGAAAGACAAAACATTCAAGTGGACACAATAAATTTTGGCACTTGTTTTTTTGATGGAGAAATTGATATTACAAAAGATCATTTAAAAATTGTTAAAAATCCAAAATATGGTAGAGGACAAGGAATGAACCCTTGCAGGGATTGCCATCTTTTAATGCTTAAAAAAGCTAAAGAGATTATGGAGAAGGGAGGTTATGATTTTATTGCTACAGGAGAGGTTGTTTCTCAACGTCCTTTTTCTCAAAAAAGAGATCAGCTATTATTTTTAGAAAAAGAGGCTGGTTTAGATGGTTATTTATTAAGACCACTTTCAGCAAAGTTATTACCTGAAACTATTGTTGAAAAAAAAGGATTAGTTGATAGAAATAAACTTTATGATATTTCTGGTAAAAATAGAAAAAGGCAACTTGAACTTGCAAAAGAATTTAAGGTTAAAGAATTTCCAATGCCAGCAGGAGGATGTATTTTAACGGATAAAGAATATTCAAAAAAATTAAAACAACTTTTAGAAATTAATCCTAACTTTATTGCAAATGATGCTAAAGTTATAAGAAAAGGAAGAGTTTACTTTAAAGACAAAATTTTATTTGTTGTCTCTAGAGATGAAAAAGAGGGAGAAGAACTTAAAACATTTTTATTAAAAAAAGATATTT
>JAQVZN010000056.1 GCA_028708155.1 Minisyncoccota bacterium
GCTGGAGATTTAGGGTCATTAGTTGATTTAATGGATCAGAAAAAACTTGTTGAAATTAAAACTTATGGACAATGTTTTACAAATAATCCAAATGAAAAATTTCTTCTAATGATTCTTTGCTCTCAAGCTAAACTAGAAAATGATAATAAAAGTATAAATGTTAAACGTGGATTAAAAACCAGAGTTGAAATGGGGTTATGGCCCGCCCCTGCTCCAACTGGATACTTAAAAGAAAAAAGTTTTGATAAAAAATGTGAAACTTTTATTGATAAAGAAAGATCTCCTATTATTCAAAAAATGTTTGAAAAAGTGGCTTATGAAAAATGGAGCGGAAGACAATTGTATAATTGGTTAAGATATGATCTAGATTTTAAAACTCTAAACAATAAATATTTAACCCTAAGCAACATCTATCTTATTCTACAAAATCATTTTTATTATGGAACTTTTGAATATCCTAAAAAGAGTGGTAATTGGTATCAAGGAAAACATACCCCCATAATTACCAAAGAATTATTTGATAAAGTTCAATCTAAAATTAAAGATAAAACAAGTACCCTAGAAAGACATAACAAAGAATTTGCTTTTACTAAACTTTTAACTTGTGGATTGTGTGGATCAGGAGTTACGGCTGACGAAAAGTACAAAAAACTTAAAAATGGAGAAATTAAAAGTTATATATATTATACTTGCACTAAAGTGAAAGATAGGAATTGCAAATGTAGTTACATTAGAGAAGAAGAATTAATCGAACAATTAGAAAATTTAATCGAACAAATTAATATAGATGAACTTTGTATTAAAGAAAAAATTGAACACGAAATTAAAAGATTTAAAAAATTCCAAAGATTAATATCTAATAAAAAATCTCAAAAAATTGAAATCAAACGAATAGATATTAAAAATTATCTTAGATTCATTTTAGAAGAAGGCTCGATTCAAGAAAAACGAGAATTAATTTCTTGTTTGAAGAATAAACTTATTTTGAAAGATAAGCAAATCTATATTGAAGAGATATAAATTAATTCTTAAAAATTTTTATCAATTTTTCAAAAGTTTTAAATTCGTATTTTTCCCATTCTTCTTGTTTAATATAAAGCATTTGATATTCTATTTTTTTCTGTCTATTATTTGCATCCTCACACCACTGTTCCAATCTTTTAATCTTTTCTACATCATCTAAATCCTCCCTTCCTTTTGTTTCTATAATATAAACTGTTTTATTATTTATTTTTACAAAAAAATCTGGATAATAACTTGATATAGATCCACTAGCATTTTTGTAATCGATTTTAAAATGAATTTCAAAATAATTTTTAGCAAAAGATATAACATCATCTGCTCGCTCTAAAAAATCTGCAAACTCCAATTCAAAATCACTATCTCCTACAATTTTATTAAAAATACTCTTTTTTGGTATTAAATACTTCTGATCGTTCACAACAAAAGGTCTAGCGCTAGCAATTTTAATATAATTTTTAATTTCTGTATCCCCTTTATCTTGAACAGTTAAATTATTAATTTCTTTTTTGAAAGTTTCTACAATTGTTTTTACGGCCTCTAAATCAGATAAATTCTTCAAAATATTTAAATCATTTAAATCTACTTCTTGATCAAATAAATTACTAACTATAAATTTTTTCACTTTTCCAAAAAGAATATCATAACATCCGAATAAACGTAATTCTTTCATTATTCTTTGAACAAAAAATCCTACAACACTTTGATAATTCGGATCAATAGAACTATCTAATACAATACTATGATGGAATTCTTTTTCAACAACATCCCTAAAGATTATTTCCTTCTTTTCTTCTTCTGTATATTCTTTAACTTTTATCTTTTCATTTTTAAATTTATCAACATTAAGTAATTCAAGATTTTTATATTCTCTTTGTATTCTAGGAGTTAAAACTGGAAGCTCTATATCCAATTTATCTATATCTTTTTTTGTATTTTGATAATCAACTTCAATAACAGTTGGAGTAATCGGAGATCCTGTCTTATCCATTCGTCTTCTTTCTAGCTCCACTCCTTCTTTTTCTATCGCTTCTACAAAATCCATAAAAGCTGGCGTTCCTATTACGCTCACATATTCTTCAACATTTTTACCAAAAAACATTTTTCTTAAACCTCTTCCTAGTGTCTGTTCTGGCAATATTTTAGAATCAGCAGCATATGCTCTTAAACCAACAATTGTTGTTACATTTTTTACATCCCATCCCTCTTTAAGCATAAGAACTGACACTATTACTTTATATGGACTTTCTAAGCTATCAATATTATTTGCCTTATCTCTTAATTCTTTAAGTTCTTTTTCTTCTTTTCCAGACACTGATTCTGAAATTTCCCCACTCTTATTTGTATGAATAGTTAAAACTGCCCCCTTTAATTGTGGATAACTTCGCTCTATAAAATAAGCAACATCATCACAATTTTTTGTATCATCCGTCATTATAAAAAGAATTGATTTCTTTCCTGTCGGCTCCAATTCTTTATAGGTCTTTTTCCACTCTTCTACTCCTAACTTAATAAAATCTTCGTATTTTTCTGCAAATAATGAACTTTGCTTTTCTTGTAATTTTGCTCTACTAGCTTCATCTGGAAGAATTGGCTTCTTAACAACTTCTTGATGTATAGCCTCAACCAAAGGATAGTCTGATATTGTTTGCACGAAAATTTCTCCTCGTTCATTTTTAGGAGTAGCTGTTACATCAATTTGCAAAGAAAGTTTTTTACCTTTTTGGAGTAATCTATTATGTATATCTTCAATTGACTTAAACCATGCCATTTTAGGATCATGAATATGATGAGCTTCGTCATTAATAATCATGATTTCATCAACATCACGAACAATTTCACCTAAATCAACTTTTGAATCATTGGTTTTTCCAATCACTTTATTTCCTAAGAAATAATCTGATGTATCAATATCTTCAAAACTTGCTTCTTTAACGTCCCCCTCGTAAACCCTATGAATGTTTGTTAAAAATATATTTCCAGATTTAGAAATAGATCCAATTTCATCCTGTAAATGTAATTTTAACTGAAAATCATTCTCCCAATCTTTTCCCATGTAGCCATTATCTGGCAATACTGGATCTTCATAAAAAATCTTTAACCCTTCAAAATCACTTTTAATTCTATCTAGAACAATAATATTTGGTGTAATTACTAAAAA
>JAQVZN010000057.1 GCA_028708155.1 Minisyncoccota bacterium
AGGCTGTTGAATCCATTACTTTTAAGTTTTTTTGAATAACGTCTGAAAAAGAAATTGTTTTATACATTTTAGCATCTTTATGTTTGTCAGGATCTTTATCATATATCCCATCAACATCAGTTGCTTTTAAGATAAAGTCGGCATTAATTTCGCAGGCTCTTAAAACCGCAGCTGTATCAGTTGTAAAGAAAGGATTTCCTGTTCCTCCAGAAAAGATAACGATTCTGTTTTTCTTTAAATGGCTAAGAGCTTTTCTTCTATAAAAAGGTTCGGCTACTTTTGGCATTTCAATTGCGGTAAGCATCCTTGTTTCTATTCCCATTCCTTCGATAGATTCTTGGAGTGATAATCCGTTTATAATAGTAGCAAGCATTCCCATATTATCAGCTACAGCTCGATCAAATTTTTCTGCTCCAACTTCTCTTCCTCTAAAAATATTACCACCGCCAATAACAATAGCTAGATCAATGTTTTTATTTCTAAGTTTAACTATTTTTTCTGCTATTTCTTTTGATTTTAAAAGAGAAACAGCTCTGTCTCCGTTTCCAAACAATTCTCCAGTTAGTTTTAATAAGATTCTTTTTTTCATCATATGTTTTATTTTACAAATAAAAAGCAATGACAATGGCCATCGTTTTCTATTTCTTCTAAGTGATACACGCAAGGACAAATTATTTTTTTGTCTTCTTCTTTATTATTAGATAATCTTCTACAAGGACAATATTTTTCTCCTAAAGTCTCTTCTTTTTTGAGAAGTATTTTAACAATGTTCTCTACAATTTTTTTATCGGGATTTAATTTGAAGCCATTTTTTTGTGCGTAAGCTTCGTATTCTTTGATTAAATTTTTTATTTTGTCTTCCATAAGACTAGTTTAACATATTTTATTTTTTAAGACAAAGCTGTCCGCAAGCTGCATGAATATCACCACCAAATCTATATCTTTCTGTTACATAAATTCCTCCTTTTTCTAAATAGGCTTTGAATTTTTTAATTGTTTCGTTTGAAGGAGCTTTAAATTCTTCTGTGTTATTATATTTAATTAGATTTACTAAGTATAAAGGATGTCTCATTAATTTAGCTAGTTCCTTGGCATCATTTAAAGAATCATTAATTTTTTCAATTAATGTATATTCAAACATAACTTTTCGGTTTGTTTTTTTAATGTATTTATCAACGGCTTTTAATACCTTATCCATTGGATATTTGTTAGAGACAGGCATTATTTGAGTTCTTATTTTATTATTTGGAGCATGGAGAGAAATCGCTAAATTAACTTGAAGATTTTCATTACTTAATTTATTTATTCCTTCAATTATTCCGACTGTTGATATGGAAATATGTCTTGCTCCTATATTAAAAGCATTTTCACTATTTAAAATCCTAATTGCATTTAAAACATTATCGTAGTTTAAAAAAGGCTCTCCCATTCCCATAAAAACAATATTGTTTATTTTTTCCTCTCTCTTAAAGAATAAAACTTGTTCAAGGATTTCTTCAGTACTTAAACTTCTTTTGAGTCCTAATTTACCTGTAGCACAAAACTTACAACCAAGAGCACATCCTACTTGAGAAGAAACACAAACAGTTGTTCTATCTTCGTGTTTCATAAGAACAGTTTCTATTTCAAAACCATCATTTAAAGTAATTAGAGCTCTTTTTACGTCTTTACTTTTAAATACTTTAGCATTAATTTCTAAAGAAGTTTTTTCTTTTAATTCTTCTCTTGTCTTTAAAGGCAAAACTGTAGCTTTATCCCAACTAGTAATTGCATCTTGATAAATTAATTTTTCAATTTGCTTTTTTCTAAAAGCAGGTTCTTTTTCTATTATTATATTTAAATTTTCTAAATTCATATTAATTCAATCTTTTATCATCATCTATAATCTTTTCTCCTTTTATTTTTTCAATAACGTGGTTTAATTTTTTAGTTCTTACGCTAGAAACTTCTTCATATTTTTTAGAAGCACTTAAGATCCTATCACCTAAAACATCAAATTCTTTATTGTATTTTTCGTATTCTTCTTCAAATAGTTTAATCAATTTTATAATTTCATACAAGTTTTCTTGATAAACAAAGTTTTTGTAAGATTGGAAAATCATTCTTAAAATAGCGGTAAAACTAAATGGTCCTGCAAGAATTACTTTCTTTGACATCGCTTCTTGCCATGTATCATAAAGCTTATCGTAGATAAAACTAAAAATCATTTCGTTTGGAATAAAAAGAATCACGAAATCAACTGTTTTCTCTTCAGGATTTATATAGCTCCTTGAAGAAGCTTGTTTGATTTTATCTTTAACGTCTTTTTTAAATTCGTTTAAATACTTATCTTTTTCTTGTTTCCCTTTAGCTTCTTCAAATTTAATTAAAGCACTTAATGGAAACTTTACATCAACATTAATCTTTGTTTTGTCTGGTAGAAAAATAGTAAAGTCAGGACGGTTAGAGTTAGTTTCTTGGGCAGTATTAACAATATAGTTTTCTCCTTTTACAAAACCAACAGACTTTAGAAGCTCTTCCGCAATTTCTTCTCCATATCTTCCCCTCATCTGATTATTAGATAAAACGTTTTTTAATCCATCAGTAGATTCTTTTAGATCCTTTGTTAAAAGCTTATGTTCTTCTAAGATTGTTTTGAGTGAACTAAATTCTCCGATTCGGTCTTTTTCTAAAAGAGCAATTTCTTTTTGACTTTTTTCAAGTTCTCTTCTAATTTGATCAGTTAATTCTTTGATATAGTCTTTCTTCTCATCTATTACTTCTTGTTTAAGTTCAAATTGCTTAAATAAAATTTTTGTTTTTTGAAAGAAAAGAACTAATACGACAAGTATTATTAAAACTAGAGCTAGAAGAATAATAGTGTCTATAGTCATATTCTTTCTTTTAAAATAAATATATTATCGTTGTTATATACTTTACCATTTACTTTAATGGCAATTTCTTCTCCTTTTTTAGCTTTCTTAATTTCTTTATTTTCTTTCTGTATTGATTCAACTTTTTGTTCAATAAAAGTTTTTTCTCCTTCTATTTGTATGTTTTGATTTAAAGAAATTCCTTTATGCTCTAAATTAACTAAAGCCACTCCTATTTTAGGGTAATAATGAGTAACGTGACCTAATAAGACTTTTTCGTAT
>JAQVZN010000010.1 GCA_028708155.1 Minisyncoccota bacterium
CTAATTTGTCTAGAATAGGCAATATCATGTCTTCAAATTTTTCTTGCCTTATCCACTTTTTCTGGGAGCAATTTCTATAATGATTACAATGTCCATACCAATGACCCTTTTGTATTTCCCAAGTGATTGTTCCTCCGCATTCGGCACATCTTACTTTAGCCCTAAAAACAGGAAAATGTTTTGTATATGATGGAGATTTGAATTTTCTATTTAATTTAGATTGCACTAAATCAAAAAGTTCTTTGCTAATGATAGGCTCTTGGCTTCCATTAAGTATTTTTTCATTCCATTTTATTTTTCCATAATAGAAAGGATTTGAAAGATGGTCATACATTCTTGAGATGCCAACTTTTTTGTTTTGATCGTTTCTTAATCCTTCTTTATACATTATTTCACATAGAGCTTTGATGGAGTAATTTCCAGTAGAATAAAGTTCAAATGCTTTTTTAATAAAAGGAGCTTTTTCTTCATCAATAATATGTGTTTTGTGTCCTTTTTCTCCAATAGTTTTATATCCTAATGGTGGTCTAAGGGGGAGCCATCCTTGTGAAAGTTTTGCTTTTTGACCCTTTTTAACCTCTTCGGAGAGGTTATTTGTATAAAATCGTGCGATAGCTACTTTCATATCCCAAACAAGGTTCTCATGAGCTCTGGTATTTGAATTTAATACAAAAGATTCTTTGACAAAGTGAATTTCTCTGGTTTTGTCTTCGTCTATCCAGTCTTGTACAAGAGCAGCGTCTTTTGGGTTTCTAGTTAAACGATCTATCTTTTCACAACAAATGATGTTTATTTTTTTCTTTGTTGCGTATTCAAACAATTCATTAAATAATTTACGGACTTGCTTTCCGCTAGCAGATTCAGACACTCTAAATGTCTTTATTGTTTCGAATTGTTTTTTAATAGAGTAGTCTTTTAGAAGTTGCTCTTGGGCATCAAGAGAATAACCTGTTTCTTCTTGTTCTCTAGAAGATACTCTGCAGAATATAAGATTTTTCATATTTTTTTATTATTATAGTCTATTTCGGCAAGTTTATCAAAATAAACAACAAGGTCTGAAAGCATTTTTTCAGCCTCAATAAGGTCTATGCTTTTGGCATAGTCCTCTTTGATTGCTTGTTGAAATTCTTTGATAAGTTCTTGACTAAACATTTATTATGCGGGTTTTTATTTGTTAGTATTTTCCTCCCTGACATCCGCATTCTTCGAATTTTGGGTGCCATCTTTTACAGTATTCACACTGCCATTGTCCAGCTTTTCTTTTTCGTTGTTCATATATTCTATCTGCATTAAAAATACCCTCTATGTTGTGGATAGATACTATTTCTCCTTCTATTTCAATGTTTTTATGATCACCTGTATTCATAAGTTGCGATATTTTTATTGCTTGATCATCACTTATCCATATTTCAATGCCTTGTTTAGTTAAAAGACATTTTGTTTGATTTGTTGGTAGATTGTTCATATTTTTATAATTATTGATTGTTTATTGTTTTGTTTTTTAGAGTAATTTATAAGTTGTGCCATTTTTTCTCTTAATTGGGTTGGCGTTGATATACTAGGGAAGTATTGTTCGTGTTGGTGTTGTTTTATATACATTACCATCGGTTCCAATTTTTCTATTCCGTATTTATTTTCAAGCCATTCAGCATCGGTACGGGTGGTTTTGTTATTAAATTTTATATTTGGGTTTATTTCTTTATAAAAAAGATTTAGAAGAGCATTGCTGTTATTTTTTAATTCATCTTGTATTTTATTAGTATTGTTAATAATATAAGTATTTTTATGAGGAACTATTTTCCTTTGGTTTTTGTTTTTATTTTCCTCTGGACTATCATAGGAAATAATTTCCTCTGGTTTCTTTTTCCACTGAGATTTATCTAGAAGAGTATAAACATTATTAAGATATTTTTGTGTTTTTGGATTTTTTTCTTTTTTGACAAGTATTAAATTCCATTCTTCAAATTTTTTGATATAATTTCTTACAGTCCTATCGGTAATTCCTAATTCTTTTGCTATTAGTTCCTGACTAGGGAAGCATTCTTGAGTTTCATTGTTAGCATGCCTGCATAAAGATATATAAATTGCTGTCCCCACTGCTCCAAAAATTTTTGCATATCCATTAAGGTAAGCATTGTCGATAATAAACCATTCTTTATTTCTTCTATCTCTTATTTTTATTAGTTCTTTTTTCATAGTATTTAATCTATTTTATTGAATTTAGCATTTTGTTTTTTAATTAACTCTGCTAGTTCATTGTCGGTTAGTTTAGTTAAAGGATTTTCTTCTTCGATAGAGGCTGTGAGTCGTTCTGACCAATCTTCTATAAGTTGAAACCAAAGTTTAACTTCGGCAGCATTGCCTGTTTCTATTATGCGTTTATATAGGGCATAAATGATGTCAGAAGTTTTTTCTTTGCTCCATTCTTTTCTTTGTTTTGCTACTTCTTCCCAAAATCCAGTTCTTTTTTTCCATTCAGAAAGAGTATCTTGCCCAACCCCAAAATGTTTTGATAATTCGACTTGAGTATTTGGTTTACGAAGCTCTTTTGGCAGTGCTATCCAAAGGATAAATTTATGGTATTCAAAATTATGTCTAAGTTTTACTTGTGAATTATTGGAGTTAATTGGAGTTTCGATTTTTAGTTTTTTCATATTTTTATGTGAATTAAATTTATGATTTTAGTAAATTAAAAAATCATACTATTTACAGTATGACTTTTATAAAAAAGTATGTTAGAAAAATGGACTATTCTGGACTAACTTGAACTATCTAGTGTTTTTATCATTAGCTAAGTCTAGTTCTTTTAAGAGTATATTTATTTTTATGCCTTTTTTTTCTAGATATTCTTTGCTAATTTTGTCTCCGGCATAAGTTATCGTGTCTTTTCCTCTTTTATCAAAAAATGCTTTAAGAATTTCACCTTTAAATCCAAGCCCGTTTAAGATTTTAATAAAACTCTTTTTTTCGATTTGTTTTTTGAGAGACAAATCACCAAGCTTTGATGGTAATTCTCTTCTCTCTATTTTTTTATGAGGTTCCTGTGATCGGATATAATCAAAAAATTCAAAATTACTTCCAGTTGCATGGGGTTTTCCTATAAGATAATTATTTACCCATATTTCTCGATCTTTAACATACACTTCATATTTATTTGGTACGGGATGCATGTTTTTTATTTCTTTGACGGATTTTCCTTCAATCTTTTTTTCATATTCTTTACATAATTGTGAAAATTTTGGTTCAATTGGTTCAACCCAGTAACCCTCAGCAATTGTTTTTTTTGTTTGGTTTCTGTTTTTTTCCAATGTTTCATTTATTTCATCCCAATTGCGTTCATTAAAATCAATGCCCCCCATTTCTTTTAAGGTGTTTAAAAGGAGAATAGTTTTATGTTCCATGCTACCATTTACATAAAATTCAATAAAAATAGGAGTCTTTGTTTTTTTGGTAATGAAATTGTATTTAATTTTTTGTAGAAGATTGTTTATTTCTATATTTCTTTTTTGATCGGCATTTAAAATTTTCATAATGTTGCAAATAAGTATTTTTTATTGTGTAATAATTTTAACAAATGATAAATAATAAATCAATAAAGAGAGAAAAAGACTACACATTTTTTAATTTTTGAGTTATTATGAAAATACAATTTAATAAAAGTAGCCTAAACCTTTAATTTTATTAGAGGCATGGTGAAAAAGACCGATCAAGATAAAGAACCCATCATGGGGTTGTCTTGATCGGCCATATCGGGAAACTGGTATGAATGGCTTAGGCCATTACCCGTGGTGGGCTTTTTGTATACAAAACCACGGGTGCCATAAGAAAATAATCAATAAGTAAGTGATATTATGAAAACATTAAACAAGATTAAAAAAAGATGGGATAAAGAAAATGAAGAAATAAAAGCATTGCCTAGGCTTTTAATAACAATCGCATCTATTTTTTTAGCAGTAGTTATAGCAACTATTTTTATGGCTGTTACAGGCAGTTTTGTAGGTGGAGGATTAGCTATTATAATTTCATACCTTGTATTTAAGAAGCTTTTTGAAAAACTAGCAATAAAAATGAAAAAATAGAAGAAATACATGATAGATTTTTTAATTTATGCACTAGCTTTATTTTTAGCACCTTTTCTAAATGGATTATTGTCCCTTATTTTAACAATAATTTTTGCTCCAATCATAGGTTTATTAAAAAAGAAAAACAATGAAAAATTACTTGATATAGTTTTTTCTATTGAGTCTTTTTGTTCTACATTTTTAACTACTATTCTTTTAGATAAATTATTAAATATATTTAATCTTAATATAAATTGGCTTTTTATTATTCTTTTCATCTCAATAATTTTGATAAATGGAATGCAGAGAATAAAAAAGACTATCAATCGAGATAAGCTTTTTGAAATTTATGAAACAGTCGGGGATATTTTAGGTATTCTGGCAGGCTCTATAGTTCTACTTTTATTATAATAATAAAAAGATGAAAAATTCAGAAGAAACATTTAAAACACTTTGGGGATATTGCACATCTAATAATCGATTATGTTTAAGATTAAAACATTGGTATAAATTATTTAAGCTATTAAAAAACACAAATAGTTTAAGTGTCCATGGTGATAATGGAGAACCAGCTAATCCAATAATTATTGATCATAATTGGTATGAGATTATTCCACTAGAAAAACAACTTCAATTTAAAAGTTATATAAAATTGGCAGAGAGGAATGGTCAATTAGAAGAAATGGGAGAATATATAAGGTCTTTATCAGAAGAAGAATGGGAGCATTTTGGATTATGATTTATTTTTTAAATTAGCTAATTTACGGTTGATTTTTTGTGTTTTTAATTATATCATCAAAATAATGAAAATTAGAATTACAAACAATTTATTATTTATTTTAAACACCTCTTTTTGGGTGTTTTAATTTATAAACACAAATTTTTATTAGTACGTTATGTTTAATAAACCAATATCACAATTAACCGAAGATGATTTACAATCTTTGATTGATAATAAAGAGAGAGAAAGTTCTATTTTAGAATATAAGCAAGAAATTTCTGGTACAGATCATGAAAAGAAGGAGATATCTAAAGATGTCTCAGCGATGGCTAATACAGAGGGTGGTTATTTAGTTATTGGAATTAAAGAAGCTAGTGGTCAAGCAGATGCTATTATCGGGACACCAAAGACTATTGGAAAGCAACCTGTTGAGGCTTGGATCGAAAATGTTCTTATTGCAAATGTTAGGCCTAAAATAGCTATCACACCGAAAGTGATAACTTTAGCTTCTAGCTCTGATCGTGTCGTTATCGTGTTACATATTCCACAAAGTCCAAAGCGTCCCCATATGGTTATTGCCGAAGGTCGTAATGCTTATTATGCTCGCCATAATTATCAAGCGAACTATGCTGATGAACACGAAGTTAGGTCTATGTTTTTAGAGAGCAAAAGCTTGGGAGATGAAATGAAATCTTTTTTGATATCTCGGAACCTTAACGATCCATTGAGCGATAATTTTGCTATTACGCCATTATCTAAACGGTTATCAAAATCTTTAAGAGAAATGAGGGAGTTGCCAGATAATTTTAACGGAAATCCTTTTATCTTATTCGCTGCTTGCCCACGCTATTTAGAGGAACGAGTAGATATAGCATCTTCCGATTTGCGAGATTGGCTAAATTTAAAAAATCAAGTTAATCTTTTTGAGCTTAATATCGATTTTTTAAACCATAATAAAGTAGTTTCTGTAGATAGTATTCGCTCGGTTCAAGAAGTTCAGTCAGAAAAAGGAACAGATAAATTATTATATAATTATGTAGAATTGTTTCGTAATGGATACATAGAAGGTGGGATTAGTTCTGAAATAATGTGGTCACATGAAAAACTTGGTTTGATGTTTCAATTAGCATATTTTACAGCGGCGCTTTGGTTGTTTATGAAGTTTATTCGTGATTTATATGAACATATAGAGTATTTAGAAGAAATAAATTTAACAATAGCAATAGTTGATGTAGAGAATGTGGTGTTGCATGGTTTTGGTAAAAAGGATGAAAAAACAACATGGGCTCAACCATACAATATGTTTCATTTTGATAATCTTCCTATTTGTAAACAAAAAAATGTAAAAATAGAAAGGAGTTTTATAGCTTCTGATCTTAACGATGAAAATATAGAAAAAATTGTTAAGGAAGTATCAAAAAGAGTTTCTAATGCTTTTGGTGAAAGCATATCAAAATGTTTTGATGATAGTGGAAATTTTGATGTGAATCAGATAAGAGGTTTTAGAAATGTTTATTAGTAGTAATTTATTAGTCTTTTATCTCTTAATTATAAAAATATGAGAATAGATCAAATAGAAATAGAAAACTATAAAGGTTTTGAAGGAAAGCATTTATTCAAATTTAAAGGTAACCTTGTTTTTTTAGTTGGAGAAAACAATACTGGTAAAACTTCTGTTATTGAAGCTTTTGATTTTTTAAAGTCGGGGCTTCCAGAAAAAAGGACACTAGAAGAAATAAAAAATAAAAATTCATTAGACCATTTAAAGGTTGTAGTAAAATTAAAAAATGAGATTAAGAATGTTATTGTTGATTTTTCTGAAAAAAAATATGAAAGCTATGTTTTTGATGAGGGAGATGGGATCGAAACGATAATTTTACAACGTTCATCTGAAAGTAAAACAATAATCCAAAATGGTAAAAATGTATCACTTGATATTAAGAAAATAACAATATGGAATGATACAACAAAACAGTTTGAAAACCCAGCTGGTATTGATACTGCGATAAGAACTCTTTTTGAGACTCAATTTATTTGGTCAGATACTAATTCTGATAATGTTGTTGATTTTGGTCCAACAAGGATTTGTGGAAAACTTCTTGGGTCAGTATTTTCTGATTTTCAAAGCACTCAAAAATGGAAAACATTTCAAGATTTACATAGAGATACTTTCACAGGATCAGATTCTTTTGGTTCTAAAGCAAAAGATATTGAAATAAAAATTAAGGATGTATTCAAGAAACAATATGGTGATATTGACTTGGAATTTGATTTCTCTTTTCCAAATCCAACAAGCTTTTTTAAATCAGCAGGTATATTAGTTGATGACGGAATTAAGACAAAATTAGAAGATAAGGGAAGTGGAATGCAAAGATCAATGGCAATTGCTATTTTACAGGTATATGCTCAGATTATTACAACTCATCCTTTGGATCCATTAAAAATTAAGCCACTCTTCTTTTTTATTGATGAGCCTGAGATATCGCTTCACCCAAAAGCACAGGCTCAATTATTAGATGCTTTAATGGAGATATCTAAGAGTCAGCAAGTTTTTATTACTACACATTCTCCATTTCTATTAAAACAATATAATTCATCAAGTCACGATTTGTTTGTTTTTAACAAGGACCATAAGCAAAAAATTATGGTTTCGACATCGGTGTCTTTTAATCTTTTTTCTAAACCATCGTGGGGAGAAATTGTATATAAAGCCTTCGGAATTCCAACTGAAGATTTTCATAATGAATTATATGGAAAATTGCAGGAAAAAGAGGGGAGGCCATTTATAGAATCTACAGATAAAACTAAAAGCATAGAAGAGTTTTTTGTAAACAATGGGTATAATAGAATTAAATCTTGGACTTTAAGTAATGGGAAGTCATATAAACAAACATTGATGAGTAGTATTCGTAATAAAATTCACCATCCAGAAGAATTAAACATTCCGAGTTATAATATGAAAGAACTAAAGGAGTCAATAGATAATATGATAGGCTTATTGTAATATGCAGACTATGAAGATAAAAAAGAGATTGATGAGTATGAAAAATAATATTCTTTTTTAATTAAGATTAAAATATAATTAAGTTAAAGATAATAAATATTAAATTTTTTGATTGTTAGATAAATAGAAAATTTTAGAATTTTTTATTTGTTTTTATGCTTTATTTATGTTATGTTTTAAATAACAAACAAGATAAATGTTTATTATGACTAATAGAATAATAAAATCTAAAAAAAGAGTTCGTGATCACGGGGAAGTATTTACTCAAGAAAGAGAGGTTAATGCGATGCTTGATTTTGTTAAAAATGAAACCGAACGAATCGAATCTAGATTTTTTGAACCAGCTTGTGGAAATGGAAATTTTCTTGCTCCAATACTTGAAAGAAAATTAGTAGTAGTTAAAAAAAAATATAGTTCGATTCAGATAGAGTTTGAGCAAATGGTTTTTCTTGCAATAAGTAGCGTATATGGAGTAGAATTTTTACAAGATAATGTAGAGGCATGTATTGAACGTCTTTATAACATTTTTAACGATGTGTATACCGGATTATATAAAGAAAAATGTAAAGATGAATTTAGAAAAAGTATTCGTTTTGTGTTAAAACGTAATATTTTACAAGGTGATGCACTTACTTTAAAAAAAATTGATAGCAACGATTATATTATTTTTTCAGAATGGTCGTTAATAAAAGGGGGAATGGTGAAAAGAAGAGATTTTCAATATGCTGAATTAGCAGATTTTAATCCCAAAACGCCAACATTATTTTCTTTACGAGAAATTTCTGACACGGGTGAGGCAGTTTTTTCTCCAATGCCATTAAAAGAATTTCCATTGGTTTATTATTTATCGATACTTGATTATGAAGATGCAAAATAATTACAATCCCGATGTTCTTTCATGTTTAGCTAATTTAAGTAATGATGAAGTTTTTACTTCGCCAAAGTTAGCAAATGAAATATTAGATTTATTGCCAAAGGAAATTTGGAAAGATAGAAATGCCACTTTCCTTGATCCAGTTTGTAAGTCAGGTGTATTTTTAAGAGAAATAACCAAAAGGTTACTCGAAGGATTAAAAGATGAGATCCCGGATATTCAGAAAAGGATAAATCATATATATAGTAAACAACTTTTTGGAATTGGAATTACAGAATTAACTTCTCTCCTTTCTCGACGTAGTCTGTATTGTTCTAAGAATGCTAATGGAAAATATTCGGTATCTAATTCTTTTGAAAATGAGCAAGGAAATATTTTTTTTCAAAATATAGAACATAAATGGAAAAATGGAAGATGTGAATATTGTGGTGCAAGTCAGGCAGAATATGATCGCGAGGAAGGACTTGAAACGCATGCATACCAATTTATACATAATAATTTACCCGATAAAATTAAAAATATGAAATTCGATGTAATTATAGGCAATCCGCCCTATCAATTAAATGATGGAGGAGGAACAGGAGCTAGTGCAATACCTCTTTATCATAAATTTGTTGAACAAGCGGAAAAATTAAATCCACGTTTTTTAGTGATGATTATTCCATCTAGATGGTTTGCAGGGGGAAAAGGATTAGATGAATTTAGGCAAAAAATGTTAAACTCTAAAAAAATATCTATACTTGTCGATTATGCTAATAGTTCAGATTGTTTTCCTGGAGTAACGATAGCTGGTGGTGTTTGTTATTTTTTGAGAGAGAAAGAATGTAATGATCTGTGTACTGTAATAAATAAAAAAAATGATTTAATAATTTCTCAAAAAAAACGAGCTTTAAATGAGTATAATATTTTTGTTAGAAATAATTCGGCTATTGATATTATAAGAAAAATCAAAGAAAAAAATGAAAAAAGTTTAGATTGTATGGTTTTTTCAAGGAATTCTTTTGGATTATTTAGTAAAGAAGTAGGTCATAACAAATACAAACAAGGAGATTGTGTTTTGTATTCTTTGAAAGGAAAATCATATATTGAAGATTCGAAGATTATTGATAGGGATTGTTTGGTGAATAAATTTAAAGTCATAATGACAAAAGCTATGTCTGGAGGGAACAAACCATCAAACGATGATAATTATTTAGTAATTTCTTCAACAATGAGAGTTTTGAGTCCTAGGGAGGTTTGTACAGAAACCTATTTATGTATTGGGAGTTTTGATAATTTTGAAGAAGCTAATAATTTAAAAAATTATTTAACTACTAAATTTTTAAGATTTCTATTATTACAAGCCCTTACATCAATCAATATTTCGAAGGAAAAATTTTGTTTTATCCCTATGCAAGATTTTTCAGAATCATGGACAGATGAAAAGTTATACAAAAAATACAAATTAACAAAAGAAGAAATTGATTTTATTGAGTCAATGATTCGTCCGATGTAATAAATATGAGTAAAGATTTTTTTCCACAAAAACCAGAAGTCAATCCAACGATATATGCCTATGAACTCATTGGTGTAGATTCACATAAAGGATTATTGAAAGTTGGTTATACTGTTAGAAATGCACAAGATAGGGTTGCGGAACAATTTAAAACTAGTCGACTTAAATACAAAATTGTTTTTGAAGAAAAAGCGATTAGGAATGACGGTACAACTTTTACAGATTATGAGATACATCGATATTTAGAGAAATGTAATATTCAAAGAATAGAAGGAGAGTGGTTCAGATGTACATTAAAGGATTTGCAATCAGCTATCATTGATATAAGAGATAGGAAGTTTAGTATTGAGAATAGGGTATTTGATTTTAAAATGCGTCCAGAGCAGAATATGGCAGTTCAAAAAACAGCTGCATATTTTTTAAATTATAAAAAAGAAAATCCTGGTAAAATACCTCATTTTTTATGGAATGCGAAAATGCGTTTTGGTAAAACTTTTACCACTTATCAGTTGGCTAAAAAAATGGGTTGGACGAAGATTTTGGTAATGACTTTTAAGCCAGCCGTAGAAAGTTCATGGGATGATGATTTAAAGGAGCATGTTGACTTTAAAGAGTGGCAATTTATTTCAGCATCAGAAAACACACTTTGGTATAAAGATATAAACGAGAAAAAACCTTTTGTTTGTTTTGGATCATTTCAAGATTATTTAGGGAAAAATAAAAGTACGGGGGGTGTTAAAACAAAAAATGAATGGGTTCATAAAACTGATTGGGATTGCATAGTCTTTGATGAATATCATTATGGGGCATGGCGTGAAAATGCTAAAGAACTTTTTGAGGCAGAGGATGAAAAAGAAAAGGAATTTGCGGAAGGACAAGGGCTAAAAGATTTTAATGAAAGAATATTACCTATTAAAACTAAGGCATATTTATATCTTTCGGGAACTCCTTTTAGGGCAATAGCATCAGGAGAATTTATAGAGGAGCAGATATATAATTGGACTTATTCTGATGAACAAAAAGCGAAAGAATCTTGGAGTAATAAAAAAGAAATCAATCCTTATGCGTCATTACCCCGAATGGTTATGATGACTTACCAACTCCCTGAATCAATTAAGAATATAGCTCAGCAAGGAGAATTTAATGAATTTGATTTGAATGTATTTTTTTCTGCTAATGGTAAGGATAATAATGCAAAATTTGTATACGAGGAAGAAGTTCAAAAATGGCTTGATTTGATTCGTGGATCTTTTCTTGAGACAAGTATTGATAATCTAAAGCTTGGGGTTAAAAAACCGCCAATGCCTTATTCTCATATAGAGCTTTTAAATGTGCTTAATCATACTCTTTGGTTTTTGCCTTCAGTAGCTTCATGTTACGCAATGGCTAATCTACTTAAAAAAAGACAAAATATTTTTTATCATGAATATAAGACAATAGTCGCTGCGGGTCAGGCAGCAGGTGTTGGGATAAAAGCATTACCACCAGTCTTAGATGCGATGGAAAATTCGTTACAATCTAAAACCATTACTTTGACTTGTGGAAAACTTTTGACAGGGGTAACGGTTAGACCATGGACGGGTATTTTTATACTTCGTAATTGTTCAACTCCAGAAACTTATTTCCAGGCAGCCTTTCGTGTACAATCTCCATGGACTATCAAAAATCCTGATAATAAATCTCCTAACAAAGAAGAGATAATTAAAAATGAATGTTATCTTTTTGATTTTGCGCCCAATAGAGCTTTAAGACAAATCGCAGAATATAGTTGTCGTCTCAATGTTAACGAGTCTAATCCAGAAGCAAAGGTTGCAGAATTTATAAGTTTTCTTCCAGTGCTTGCTTATGATGGTAGTGCGATGAAACAAATTGATGCGGCAGGAATTTTAGATATGGCAATGAGTGGAACCACAGCAACACTTCTTGCAAGACGATGGGAAAGTGCTCTCCTTGTAAATGTTGATAATAATACTTTAAAAAAATTAATGAATAATGAAAAAGCAATGAATGCGTTAATGAGTATTGAGGGCTTTAGAAACTTGAATCAAGATATTGAGACTATTATTAACAAGTCAGAGTCTGTCGAGAAGGTGAAAAAGGAGCAAAACGAGAAAGAGTTGTCTAAAAAAGAGAAAAAGCAATTAACAGAAGAAGAAAAAGAGCATAAGAATCTTCGTAGGCAAATCCAGGAGAAACTTATTAAATTTGCTACACGTATACCTGTTTTTATGTATCTTACAGATTATAGAGAAAGAACTTTAAAAGATATAATTACAAAATTAGAACCTAATTTATTTAAAAAAGTTACAGGTCTGACACAAAAAGATTTTGAATTACTCGTTAGTCTTGGAGTTTTTAATAGTGCTTTAATGAATGATGCTGTTTATAAATTTAAGAGGTATGAAGATGCAAGCCTTGTTTATACTGGTATCAATAAACATAAAGACGAAAAAATAGGTCTTTATGATACTATTCTTTCTCAGGAGGATTACAAGAAAAACTCAGAAGAAGTATTTATAGATAATCCGATGAAATAGAATATTTTTTTTTGAATTATATTAGAAGAATGGAAAATAATAATTTCTGACACACAAGAACGGGAGATATTTTGAAATGAGTGAGATAAAATTTAGAGATTGATGAGGATAAAATTGATGTAGTTGATATTCCTTTTAATTAAAAATAAAATCTAATTAAGTTAAAGATAATAAATATTTAATTTCTTTATTTGTGGTTTCTAAATCTCCAATAGCATCAATCCAATCAAAAGTTCTGAATTTTTTCTGCCATGTGAGCCAA
>JAQVZN010000011.1:0-8397 GCA_028708155.1 Minisyncoccota bacterium
TTCTGCCTCCTTAATTTAAAATATCCAATAAAATTAGAACACGAGTAAAAAATAATGTCAACAAAAAAAGGAGCTATTTAAAACTCCTTCGCCCAGTCAAATCCATTGACGGAACAATTATATTAGCATTAGCTACTAAGGCATAATCTTTTCACAGATTTCGGATTTTCCACTGATCCAAGTATTTCCAAAAATTTCAGCAGATTTATATGCTTTAGCAAATCCAGAAATTTTAGAAGAGCCATAAATCAATGAATTTCCAGAAACTTGAGCACTTCCAAATGCTTTGCTATGTCCACGAACTTGAGCCTTCCCAAAGACTTTAGCACGATCAAAAACTTCAGCGTGTTCGGAGATCCGAGCGTTTCCGTAAATTTTGGCATGGTTCAAAATTCTAGCTTGATCAAAAATCATAGCATGTCCAAAAATTTCAACTTCATCTCCCGAAATAAAAGCTTGATCAAAAATTTGAGCATGTTCAGAAATATAGACACGTCCGTAAATTTGAGCATGTCCAAAAATGTGAACATCTCCACGGATTTCAATAATGCCAATAATTATGGCATAATCACCTATGATGCAATTTGTTCCAATATAGACATTGGGATCGACAAATGCAGTGTCTGCAACTAATCCCCCTCCGTTTGGATGAGAGTGAAACCCTGTTCGTAAGCAAGCATCTTTGATTAAAACGTTTTGACTTAACATCTTAAAAACCATTTTAATTGTATAATTAAAATAGATGTTTCGTCAATAAAAAAAAGACCAAAGGTCTTTAATCAAAACACTCTTCTGTCTTTTCTATCAAGACAAAAGACAAAGAAATCTGAATGCTCTTATAAATAAGATACAAAACAGCGATGGCTCCAATTGCAAGGATTATAAAGACGAGAGTCGATAAAAATCCAAAAATTGAAAATCCAACAGTTATTAAGGCTAGAATAGCAAAAGCTACTGCCAAAAGATAATCCTTGTTCATTTTCAAAACCTCTATCTTAAGGATAGCAAAGCCTATATATTTGTCAATAAAAAAAGACCAAAGGTCTTTAATTAAACACTATACTTCGTCAATAAAAAATTGTTTTGTTTCTCCAAAACAGATTATTATTCCTAGTAAAATACAAGGAACAACAACACAAATTAGTGCCCAAGTATGACCTGCTTCAAAACTCATCATGGGAACAGCTTTTAAGAAGATAATCAAAATTTGTAAGAACCAACCCAAAAATGGAATGATTGCTACAACAGTTACCGCTAGACAGACTATAGTTAAGCAAAGAATTGTTTTAGCTAATTCCTCTCCTTCTATAAAATAGATAATAAAAAGAAAAATTGCTAAGAAAAGCAAAATAAAACCGACTGAAATATACTTTTTGTTCATGAGAAGACCTGTCTTTTATTTACAGCAAAAAACACTAAAAAGCAAGAGATTAAGCCTCTAAGTGTCTTTTTAGTTTTTTCATTCCTCGGTGAAGCATCACTCTTGTCGTCCCTTCTGATTTTCCAACACTTTTAGCTACCTCAGACATTGATTCTTGTTCAATATAATAAAGAGAAATAATTTGTCGATAAGGGTCTTTTAATGAAGCTAGCGCTACTTTTACTTTGTCTAAATCATCATTCTCAGAGATAGTATCTTCAACGCCCTTTTTTGAATCAATCACAAAATTCATATCATCTAAACTGATAGCTCCTTTTTCTTTGCATCTATAATGATCAATTAAAAGATTTCTTAGAATTTTATATAAAAAACCTGATGGGTTTTTAATCTCTACTCCTTTACATATCTGAGCCCAAAGTTTGCTAAAAGTTTCTGCGGTTAAATCTTGAGATAAAGTTTCAGAGTTAGTTTTGAACAATGCAAAACGATATATCTTTTCGATATTTTCTTCATAAATTTGTGAAAAAAATTGTTCTTTAAAATTTTGTGTGTTCATTTTACTTTTCTAACTCTTTGTCCGCGTTTGTCCGCATTCATGTCCGCGTTTGTCCGCATTGGTGTCAATATTTACATAGCTTCCCAGTTTTTCATGTCCGCATTCATGTCCGCGTTTGTCCGCATTCATTCCGCCTCAAAAATAGGAATTCATCTCGTAAAGTGTCTTTTTTCCAGATCCATTTGAAACTATAATTCCCCTACTCTTTAAATCTTGAAGTTCTCTTCTTACACTCCTTGGATTAAGGTCTGGAAAAAATTGATTAATATCACAAGGTTTCATTCTTCCGTTTCCTTGAAGAATAGTTATCACCTTTTCCTGAATTTGGGTTAAGGTAAATTTGGGCTCTTCGGCCTCTTTCTTAAAAATACCATTATCCCTTTTCTTTTCAATTTTTTTAGGTTCCTTTTCTGCCTCAACTTTCTTTTCCACAACCTTAATACTCTCAAGTTCTTTTAATATTTCATTATATTGAACTTTTAAGATTTCAAAATTTTTAGGATTAATCCAATTTTGAGATTCTGCAATCTCAAAAAAAGAAAGAAGTATCTCTACATTTCTTCTGCATTTAATGTTAAAAGATTGAAGCTCTTCCTGAGATAAAGATAACTCTTTATTCTTGATTATAACAAAAAAAGACAAAATCAAATTGCCTCTCTTTCTAATAGAAATACCGAGTGTTTCTTTTTCCGGAAAAAGACTTGTTACTTTATATAATGCGTTTGTAAGTTTGATAATTCTATCCTTCTCCATATGGTTGATTATAGGCAAAAAAAGATAAAAAGTCAATTTAAAAACTACTCTTTCATCACTTTTAGCCCGAGTTCAAAGAGTTTTCCTCCTGCAAAAACCATAAAAAAGGCAAATAAACTCCAAGCGGTCATGTTTAAAAGAAGAGTTATTGAGTCTTTTGAGATAAAAGAATTTAACTGACTAGAAAGCATGCTCTCCATCATTGCGTTTAAAGAATCTGAACTAGCGCTACTTGATTGAGTTTCAACTGCTCCATAGAAAAGCTCTGGAAAAACATCAACTCCTGTAAAGTAATTATAAGTTTGAAGAGTAGTAAATAGAATTATCACTATCCCTAAGGCTAAGAAAATCCAGCCTAATGTTTTTTTAACGGCAAGTTCTGTTGTCATAAATTTATAAAATCTTTAATATTATTAATTAAAATTATCTCTACTAAATTATTATTTACCTTTGAAATACCTAAAACTTCCCCTTTATTATTATAAACTGGCGCTCCATTTAAGACATCGTCTCCTAAAATATTAGTTTTTGCGATATCTTCTTTTATAGTTTTTATATACCCCTCTCCAAAAACATAACTTGATTCCTTATCTACTCCCAAGATATAAACTTCCTCTCCTAGATAAACCTCTGAATCTACGGAAAAAACACAAGGAGTTAAGCCGACTTCCCCTATTTGCACAAGAGCAAGATCTTTATTTAAATCTCTTTTTTTAATTTCGTAAACTTTGCTTTTATTTAAAAATTTAAAATCAAAATCATCATTTTTAGGAACATTAGAAGCTAAAGTTAAAATTAAACCATCTGAAGTTAAAACAATACCTGATCCTTGTTTTGAAGTATTCAAATCAGTTACTGATAAAACTGTATTTTGAATTTCTTTAAGATAGTTTTTAAGAAAATCTGTCTGAGATAAGACAACTGTTTCTTGCTTTTGGACTACTTCTACTTTAGAAATATTAGAAATAAGATAATAAAACCAAACTGACTGCAGTAATAGAATAAAAATAAAAATTGTAAAAAGCTTTTTATTTGTCATTAACTTTAGCTAATTTTCTTTTACTTAAATTTTTAATGATTATCTCCTCTTTCTCCCCATCAATAGAAATTCTATCTCCTTCTTTAACGTCTCCGACCACAATCTTAAGTGCGAGTGGATTTAAAATCTTTTGTTGAATAACTCGTTTAAGAGGTCTTGCTCCTAAATTCATGTCATAACCTTTATCAGCCAAAATATTTCTAGCTTTTTCTGAAACATTAATTTTAATGCTTTTCTTAGCTAATCTCTTTTCTACCTTGCTAATCTCAAGATCCACTATTTTTTTAATTTCTGTTTTGTTTAAATAATCAAAGATGACTATCTCATCTACTCTATTTAAAAATTCTGGTTTGAATTGTTCTTTTAAAGAACCCATTACTTTTTCTGTTAGATCTTTTTTATTGCTTGCCTTATTGTCATTAAAACCTAGATAAGATTCGTTAGCAATAATATCTGAACCTACGTTTGAAGTCATAATTAAAATAACATTCTTAAAAGAAACTATTCTTCCTTTAGCATCTGTTAATCTTCCGTCTTCTAAAACTTGAAGTAAAATATTGAAAACTTCTGGATGAGCTTTTTCTATTTCATCTAAAAGAACTACAGAATAAGGTTTTCTTCTTACTTTTTCGGTTAATTGTCCTGCTTCATCATAACCAACATATCCTGGAGGAGAACCGATCATTTTAGAAACATCATGTTTCTCCATATATTCAGACATATCTACCTGGATTAAAGCGTTTTGATCGTTAAAAAGGAAATCCGCAAGTGCTCTAGCAGTTTCTGTTTTTCCAACTCCGGTTGGTCCTAAGAAAATAAAAGAACCTAATGGTTTTGATTCATCGGAAATACCAGCACGAGATCTTCTTATTGCATTAGAAACAGCTTCAATTGCTTGTTTTTGAGAAACCACTCTTTTAGATAAAATGTCTTCCATTTTTTCAAGCTTATATGCTTCTGATTCAAGAAGCCTCATTACCGGAATTCCTGTCCAACGAGCAACAACAGAAGCAATATCTTCTGGTCCAATTTCTTGTTTTAAAATAGGATTATTCTGTTGAAGTTTCTTAAGCTTTTCTTCTTTTTTGTTTAATTTAACAAAAAGATCAGGAAGAGTCCCATATTTAATCTCAGCAACCTTTTGTAAATCTCCTTCTTTCAAAAATTTCTCTAACTCTACCTTTTTCTCTTCAATTTGAGATTTTAATTGTTGCATCTCAAGCATAGTATCTTTTTCGTTCTTCCATCTTAAAGAATAATTATTAGCTTTTTCGGTTAATTCTGCTAATTGCCTAATAATAATCTTTTCTCTTTTTTCGTGCTCCAATTCTTCTTTTTTTGTATTAGGAACTTCTTTTTTAAGAGCTTCTCTCTCAATTTCTAATTTCTGAATCTCTTTCTTTAAATCTTCAATTTCTTTAGGATTTGATTCTATCTCTAGTCTTATTGCTGACGCAGCCTCATCCATTAAATCAACAGCTTTGTCTGGTAAGTATCTATCTGCAATATATCTTGAAGATAGTTCTGCAGCCGAAACTAAAGCAGAATCTTTTATTCTTATTCCGTGATGAAACTCATATTTTTCTTTAATTCCTCTTAATATAGAGACTGTATCTTCAATTGATGGCTCAACTACAAGTATTGGTTGAAATCTTCTTTCTAAGGCAGCATCTTTTTCAATATATTTTTGATATTCTTTAAGCGTTGTTGCTCCAATAGCTTTAAGTTCTCCTCTAGCTAAAGCTGGTTTTAAAAGATTAGAAGCATCCATTGCTCCTTCAGCGGAACCTGCTCCCACAAGAGTGTGAAGCTCATCAATAAATAATAGATATTTTCCTTCTCCTTTTTTAATTTCTCTAAGAAGAGCTTTTGTTCTATCTTCAAATTCTCCCCTATATCTTGTTCCAGCAATCATAGCTCCCAAATCAAGTGATAAAACCTCCTTAGATTTTAAACTTTCAGGAACTTCTGCCTTAACTATTCTTTGAGCTAATCCCTCAACAATAGCTGTCTTTCCAACTCCCGGCTCTCCAATTAAAACAGGATTATTCTTTGTTCTTCTTGATAAAATCTGCATTAATCTTCTAATCTCATCTTCTCTACCAATTACTGGATCAAGCTCTCCTCTTCTAGCTTTATCGGTTAAATTAATTGAATATTGTTCTAAAACATTTTGTTTTGTTTCTGGATCTGGCGTAGTAATTGGACCGCTATCTCCTCTAAAATCCATAAAGGCGTCTTGAGCGGAATCATAATCTAAAGGAATAATCTCTTCCGTCATTACGTTTCTAGTATATTTAACTCTTTCTAAAAGAAATCTTGCTTTAGTTTCTGTATCAAGCATTGATAAAAAAAGATGTTCTAAGGAAATAAACTCATCTCCTAGTTGTTCTGCTTCTGTTTTAGCTCTTTCTAAAATTCTTTCCATGTCAGCGGTTAAATAAAATTGACCTACCATTTCTGGAGCTTTAATTTTAGGAAGACGATTAATAGAAACCTGAGTCCTCTTTTTTAAATCATCAATATCAACTGATAGTTTCTCTAAAATATTTAAAACTATATTATCTGAATCAAGTAAAATGACAAAAAGAAGATGAAGTCCATCTACTTGTTGTTGTCCTAGCTCTTTAGCTAAGTTTTGTGCCGCAATTATTGTTTTTTGCGCTTTATTTGTAAAGTTTGCTCCTTGCATATTTGTTTATAAATTATATAATAAAAATCGAATAAAAGCAATAAAAAGAGGGTCCTTATATTACCCCTAATTCTACTTTTTGAAAAATTTCTGGATCAAAACCAATAATCTTTTTCAGTGCCTCGATCAAGGTCTGATTTCTTGATTCAATGATAATTTCGTATGCTACTGATAAAACCACTTTTTCTGGTTTTTGACACATACAATTACCCATTTTTTCTAGAGCCTCTAGAGCTAAAAATGGATCATTTTTTTCAATAGAATCTGACAACTTTTTAGCACATTTACATTCTTTCTCTTTCATTTTTCCTCCAAAAATTCCCTTTAAGGGCTAATGAAATAGTACCACAAAATACTATTTTGACAAGAGTTTTTGAAGTTCTTCGATCTTTAAGATAGCTTCTTTCTCAGATATAGCTCCGTCTTCAAAATCGTCATCTAAAAAGTTAATTTTAATAGCAATATCATCAAGAAGTCTTTTATTCTCACTTGTTGCCTCTAGTCCTAATAAGCTAAATCTTTCTTCATTTTTAGGACTAACTTTAGTATATAAGACATCTCTAACTTCCTTATAAGTAACAGGAGCTGGTTCTGGTTTAGGAACTTCAACTTTTTCAATAATAGGTTCTACTTTTACTTCGGGAGTAGGTTGAGGAGCTTCCACAATAGTAGGTTCTGATATTATAGGTTCAACTGGTGTTTCAGGAGTAGGTTCAACTACTTCAACTTTTGTTTCAGAAGTAGGTTGCGGAATTTCAACTGATACTTCAATAGTGGGTTGCTTGATCTCCGCTGGCGCTTCAGGAGTAGATTTAACTACTTGCTCTTCAGGAACTTCTTCTAAGACAGGCTCTCCTGTTAAATCTTCATCAATAGTGAAATCAGAAATAGGAGGAATGACTTTTTCAATAATAGGCTTCTCTTCAGGAACTTCTACCTTAAAAGCAGATTCTCTTATCGAATTTAAATTAGTATCATTAGTAGGAATAACCTCTTCTTGTTCCACCTCCTCAACAATATTTACAGGCTCTTCTTTTATTTCTTCAGTAAAACCAGAAAAAGATTTTTCACCTAAATCTTCGTCTTCAATAATTTCCCTATATTGATCATTATTTTGAGGTTGATTTGTCATATTTTTCTTTTTTTAATTTCTTCTGTTAATCTATCGTGAAAAGTATCCACGATAAAAGGATCACTAAAAGATTGTGCTTTTTTAACCGCAGCATCTTCTCCTTCTTTAAATGCTAAAACGAGAAGATCTTCTATTATTCTCTGAACCCCTTGATCCAATTCTTTAATTGGAGCTGTCTCTCCTTCTTTTTTCTCTTTTTGAAATAATGAAGAAAGATCTTCTTCGGCCTTAGTGTAATCAGCTTTTTCTTCAAAAGATTTTTTTTCAATACTTTCCCTGCTTTCTCCCTTTTCAAAGCTTGGAGTAAAATTTTCTAATTTTTCATTCTTATTTTCCATATTCCTGTACTAATTTTCCTTTTATTTTTTCAATTTCTTCATCAAAAATGTCATTTATATTAGGAAATTTATTATAAAGAAAGATCGCAACCTCATCTTGTTTTCCGTTATCTAAAAGTTCATTTAATTTCTTCGCTTCTTCCTCCTCCAATTCATTCATTAATCTAACAAGCGCTTTATCTAAAACGATATCAGAAACTTTTTCTAATATTCTCATCTGTTCGTCTTCAGAAACATTTTCTAAGTTTAATAATTGAATTAACGTTTTTTGAGAAATCATAAATTTAATATTATTTATTTATTATTCTTTCATTTTTCCAGAAACTTCTTTTGTCGCAAAAGCTTCTTTAATTCTCTCAAAAATTCCTTTCTTTTTTAAGGGTTTCTTAGGAAGCTCAGGAATTTTTTTATCTTCTGCTTCTATTGAAGATTCTACATCTTCAAAAACTTCACCTGCTCCTATTGGAAGTTCTGTAACGCCAGGAACTTTTTCACCTTCTGCTCCT
>JAQVZN010000011.1:8497-12586 GCA_028708155.1 Minisyncoccota bacterium
CCAGAAGTATCTTCTGTCTCTCCAAAAATACCTCTTTTTATTTTATCAAATATACTTTCCTTTCCATCACTTATGGTAGAGGCAGCTTCTTCTACTTTTTTAACAAACTCTTTCGAACTAATTTCTTTTGCACCCTTTCCTTTTTTTGAAAATAATCCTGCTCCTTTTTCTATAGCATTAAAGATAATAGCCGTTCCAAGTGATCCTCCAATAATTGGTGAATAAGAAGCAAGTCCTAATGCTTCAAAAACAGGAACAGACAATCCTGCTCCAACACCAAATAATCCTCCTCCCATCATAATAGAAACGGGAGGAACAGCTACTGAAACACCAATAGCTAAAGAAATTAAAATTATTTTCTTTTGAGTCTCTTTTTTGCTTAAAGTTTCTTTTAATTTTCCAAAAAGACTTTTCTTTTCAGGGGAAAGACGCTCAACTTCAGCCTTACTCTCTTTCTCGACAGAATCTATCTTCTCAAGAACTTCTTTCTTCTCCTCTTTTATTTCTTCTGAAAAACCATTTATCCATGGTTCTTCGGGTCTTAAAAAAACATTTTCTTCGGAGGTAAGTTTTTCTAGCGATATTTCGTAATCTTCATTTGCCTGTTTTATTACTTTTTCTCGTTCTTCTTCAAATTTCTTATTTATTCCCTCTACTTTCCTATTTTTAAGAAATTCATCAGCCCTTGAACGCATTTCAAAAGAATTTTTTTCCAATTCTTTTGTTTCAATTTTACTATCATTAGTAGCACTTTCTGGACTACTAACTGTACTTGATTCTATTGATGGATTATTTCCGCTTAGCTTTACTAAGATTTCATCTCTTTTGTCCTTTAATTTAAAATACTCATGCGATTCATCATCATTATGTAAATTTTTACCAGATTTTTCCTCTTCAGTCATTAAAGCCTCTATTCTTTCTAATTCTTCAGAAAGTTCGTTTTTTTCTCCTTCCACTTTAGGATTATCAAAAGATTCGTTTTTTTCTCCTTCTCCTTCCACTTTAGGATTAAATGTTTCGAAGTTCATATTTTTATGTTATTAAGAATTAATCTTTATTAAAGTCTATCATTTATAAAAATAAAAGTAAATTAATTTTTCTTTAATTTTTCCATAATTTCTGAATCTACAACTTGTCTATCGCGTCCATATTTAAGCATGTAATAAGCCTTTATTCTCTTCGCAAGTTCTGGGTTAGAATCCGTAGGAATAAATGTTTTCACGTCAAAAGGCTGAGACATCTTGCCATCAATCATGAGCCTTAAATAAAAATGGAAATTATCTTGCCCTACTAAATCTTTAGAATTAAAGGTTGGCTCAAACTGTTTTTGTAAAAATTCACCATCCTCAGCTCCCACTCTAAAAATTACCATTGTTCCAATGTTTCCAAAAATTGAATCTCTAATTAACTCTGGAAGCTGTCCTATAAATTGGTGAGAAACGGTTAAACAAAGCCTGTATTTTCTAGCTTCTGATAAAATAGTAGAAATATTAGTAGTTGCAAAATTTTGAAACTCATCAATATATAAATAGAAATCTTGTCTGTTTTGTTCTAACAAATCTACTCTTGAAAAGGCAGCGATACTAAGCTTTCCAACGATAATCAAACCAAGAAGCGAACTGTTAAGCTCTCCTAATTTACCTTTTGATAAATTAACAAGTAAAATCTTCTTATTATCCATTATCTCTCTAAAATTGAAAGTATTTTTAGTTTGTCCAATTATTGGTCTAACATAATCGTTAGTAATAAAAGTATTGAATTTTGAGGTAATGTAAGGAACCATGTTCGCAAGAGCGGCGTCTCCACCAGCTTTTTCCGCTTCTTTTTCCCAGAAATCACGAACAATAATGTTTTTACATTTAAAAAGCAATCTTCTTCTAAAATTAATGTCTGATAAAACTCTAGGAACTTCTATTAATGTATAAGTTTCATCTGGATCATCCATTAAAAGAAGCAAGGCATTTTTAGCATATTGCTCAAACATAGGACCTCCAGTTTGTTTAAGATCATATAATTTATCAAAAATAGAAATAAGTTCATTGACGATAAAAGTTTTTTGCTCGGGATGATTTCTATCATAATCAAGCATGTTTAGTCCGACACATCTTTCTAAGTCTCCTGGGTCAAAAATAACAACGTCTTTCAATCTTTGTTCTGGTATTTTTCCTAATATAGTTTCAATTAAATCTCCGTGAGGATCAATTACCCCCACTCCCTCTCCATTTAAAATATCTTGCTCTATTAAATTAGATAGAAAAGCTGATTTTCCAGTTCCTGTTTGTCCAATTGAATAAATGTGTCTTCTTCTATCATCTTTCTTTATTTTAATATTTGTTTTTAAATCTCTAAATTGATTATATCCTAACGTTAATCCTTCTTCAGGAATATCAATAGGAGCTGGGGCAGACCTACTAACAAGATCATTTGTGTGAGGAGTTTTTGAAAAAGGAGTTGAAAAATGAAAAATACTTGCTAATTCTTCGGTGCTTAAAATCATCTTGTTTTCAGGAATAAAAGTCCTAAAACTAAAATTAAAAGCTAATTTTTTAGCAAGCCCTCCTTTAGCGTTAACTATTCTAAAACTATTGAAGTCGGAAGATGTAAATTGATCAAAAACACTAGCTATTTGCCTGAATTCATATTCAGCAGAATCTTTATCTTTAGCAGAAACAAAGATCCTAATATTCGCTTCAAAATTATTTTTTGCCAACTTGTTTTCAAGAGCTTTCAAAAGAGAACTATTGACCGCATCAGAAGATTTTTCCTCTTCTTTTTTTCCTTTTAAGAAAGTTATAAAGCTAGTATTTGAAAGAGCTTTATCAAAAGATTTTCCTTTTGCCACTTCATTTAAAATTTCCCTACCTCTAACCTTCCATGAATTAGAACCATTTCTTAAAATAATTTGAAGTCCTCCCTCTTCTCCATCCTTAATCTGAGTTAATATCTGAGTTAAATTAGATAATGGATCTGATTCCATTGAATTGTATGTTTTTATCGGAAGATAAACTGGTTTGCTTAATTTTAAAAAACCTGAATAGACTACTTCATCAGGTGAAAAAATATTAAAATCAGAAACATTTTCTACTTGAGCGTCAGGGATAATACTATAAATTTGTTTTTCAACAAAAGAAGCATATCTTTCAGGGGCAGCGATATAAAAATTAATTCTATTTTTTACCTTTAGAAGCTCAAGGGAAATCCATGGCATTTCATCAAATAACCCCTGATTTTTAATCGCAGTTAAACTAGTATAAAAATGCTCCATTATACTTATCCATTCTTTTTCTTGCTTTTTAGGATCAATTTGAAGTTCTTCCATTGATTTGCTTGGGACCCGAACAGAGAAAAGAACCATTCTTAAAGATTGTCTAATTTTAGAACTTTTCTTTTTTGTATCTAAAACAAGATAAATTACAAGAGAAACAATTAATACAACTAAAGCTATTAATAAATATATTAAAAAATATTCAGAATTTATTATTGTTTGTATTATTTCCATAATTCTTTTTTTAATTTTTCTAAAGCTATTTTTCTCATTGAAAGACTGTTTTTTTGGTTGCTATCCATTTCCGCAAAAGTTTTATCATATCCTTCAGGAATAAATATCTTATCCCAACCAAACCCATTTTCTCCTTTTGGAAAATCCGCAATCTTTCCTTTTACCTCTCCTATAAATTGTTTCAAATCCTTTCCGTCAAAATATGAAACACATATTTTGGAAGTTGCATTTCTATTCTCTTTGATTAGATTACAAATTTCTTCATAAGATAATTTTTCTTCAAACCATTTTATTAAAGCTCCTGGTAAACCATGCAATTCTTCAAAAATTAATCCCGTATCTTCAACTAAAACGGGCTTTTTTAGTATTTCATAAGCTTTTCTAACCTTGTTTTCCGAAACTTTTTCAACTAAAACCTCTTGAATTTCTTCTATATTTAAACTTTGAGAATCGATTTTACAATCTAAAATCTCTTCAAACTCCCTTACTTTATTTTTGTTTCCTGTAATTAATAACATTAGATATATTATAACAGAAATAAAAAACCTCGCAATAACTGCGAGGCTTTATAAAATTTAATAACAACCAAT
>JAQVZN010000058.1 GCA_028708155.1 Minisyncoccota bacterium
ATAAAATTTGAGGAAAAGCAATAAAAAAGGGGTCTACTCGCGTTTATCCCCTTCTGTCCTCCTGACTTATTTTTTGGAAAATATCTTGCCTATACATCGTACTTTCTTTTAATTCCTCAATCAATCTTTTGTCTGCTGAATTTATAATCACTTGATATGCAGAATATAAAACCACATCATCAAGTTTAAAACCACATCCATTGCTCATTTTTTTTAAATAAATCAGAACAGAAGACGCATCCTCGCTTTCTATAGCTTTCATCAGTCTGTTCATTTTCTTAATACATTCACACTGATAATGTTTCAATTACATTCCTCCAAAGTCCCTATATATTTTATAGGACCACTCATATAATATCATTAACTTTTATTTTGTCAAAAATTTTAATTTCTCTCTAATTTCTTTTATTTTCTGCAATGCCTCTTCCTCATTTATAAAACAATCTTCGACATCATCATCTAAAAAAGTTATTTTAACGCTAATATCATTAAGCAAACTCCTATTTTCATCTGTTTCTTCTAAATTTAATAATTTAAATCTATTTTCATTTGAAGGATTTATCTTGTTCCAAAGATCATCCTTGATCTCTTTATATGACTCTTGTTTTACTTCTTCAACTACTGGAACTTCTTCTTTTATAATATTTGACTCTTGTTTTACTTCTTCAACTACTGGAACTTCTTCTTTGATAGCGTCTTCTATCTCTTTTTTTATTGCAGAAACAACACTTTCTTTTAAATAGCTTTCTTTATTTATCTCTGTTTTATTCTCTTCATTAGCCACAAAAGAAGATTCTTTTATAGACTGCTCAGGTGCAACAACTTCAGTATTTATCCCTTTATCAGCCATTAAAGATTCTTTTATAGATGACTCAACATTATCTGGCTTAGTCTCCTCATTAGCTTCAAAAGAAGATTCTTTTATGGACGGATTCGTTCTTTCTAAAGGCTGTTCGGGCAAAACAGCATTATCCATGTTTTCCTCCACTTCAATCTTTTTTTCAAAAAAGCCACCGTTAATATCATTATTTATAACAGAAAATGGGGTATTAATCACATTCTCCTCACTTTCTCCTACGTCTTCATCAAAAGTTTCTTTTACTACATCTTCTTTATTTTTAGAAAATTTTGAAAAAACGTCAAACGACTCATTTCCCAAATCCGATTCTTCAATATGTTCTCTATAAATATCTTCATTTTGTGATTGATTTGACATAGAGTTTAATTTAATTTTCTTTTTCTTAGCTCTTCAATTAAACGATCATGAAATTCATCTAAAAGAAATGGATCATTAAAAGAGCTTGCTTTTTTTATAGCTTCTTCAGGACTTTTTACAAAAGCAAGGGCAAGCAAATCATCTATTTTTTTATTCATTTGAGGGCTGTTTTCTTTATTATCTCCTCGACTCTCCTCTATCATATTATCCTTACTTTCTTTAAATAAAAAAGAAAGCTCCTCTTCAACCTTTTCGTAATTTATAAAATCCTCTGATTCAACGGCTTCCTTTTTGGGAAGTTCTTTAAAAGTCTGCTCAAAACCTTTATTATTCTTTTCAAATATATTCTCCTTATTCTGCATATTTTTTAACTAATTCTTCCCTTATTTTTTTAATCTCCTCATCAAATATTTCGTCTAAATTAGGAAATTTTTGATATAGATTAATAGCCGCCTCGTCTTGTTTGCCATTTTCTATTAATTCATTTAATTCTATTACTTCACTTTCATTTAATTCATTCATTAATCTAAGTAAAACTCTATCTAAAACAATGCCTGCTGTTTTATCCATTATTTCAAACTTTTCTTCATTTGGAATATTTTCCAATTTTAACTCTTGAATTATCGTTTCTTTTGAGATCATAATATTTAATTTATTTTTAATTTAAGAATTTTTCCATGTTTTATTTAAATCCTCAACATTAACCTTCTTCATTGCTTCATCCACATTTTTAATAAGAGTTTTCATCTCATCCTCACTCATCTCTCTTCCATTGTTTTCTGCCTTAGCAAAACCAAAGTCAAGCATTTTTTTTGTTGCTAGTCCAATAAGTGCACCTCCTAATGGCCCTCCCAAGTAAGCAGATTTTGAAGCAATACCAACCATTTTTAAAATAGGAATAGAAGCTCCTGCCCCGATTCCAAAAAATCCACCGCCAAAATAAACCATTGAAGCGAAAGGAACAGCTGTCCCCACAGCTAAAGCAGTGGCAAATATCAAAGCCTTCTTTTGATTCTCTTTATTTTTAAATGATTCTTTTAAACGATTAAACAAAGATCCCTTTTCAGGTGAAAGTTCAGCTACCTCTACGCTAGTTTCTTTATCCATTTCGTCTAGCGTGTTTATTACTTTTTCCACATTTTCTCCTTCGCTAGACCCTTCGTTTAGTTTGGCTTCTTCAACTACTGAATTAGAAGCAGGAAACTCTTGAGACTCTGCTTTTAGGTTAATTTCTTCCTCTGGTTGCACTATTTCGCCATACTCATCTATCTGGATTGTCAAATTGCCCTCTCTCTCCACTTCGTTTAACCTTTCATCTATTAAATTTTTAAGAATAGCTGATCTTTCTGGTTTATTTTCTTTAGCTGTTGACTGAGAAACAGGAATTTCTTGAGATGCTGCTTCTGCATTTACCTCTCCAGTTATTGGCTGAGGAATTTCTTGAGATGCTGCTTCTGCGCCTACCTCCTCCATTAATTTATTATATTTATCTACAAGGCCATAATACACCACATCTCCATCGTAATGAAGATCAATGCCCTCTCTGTCAATCTCCTCCATTCTTTCATTTATCAGCTTCTCAAGTGCTGTTAATTTTTGTTCCTTTGTAAGAGGTTGGCTTTCTCCTATTTCTTCTTTTAATCTATTATACTCATCTACTAATTCATAATATCTTTCATTTCCTTTATGAGAAAAATCATCCATTTTTTCAATCTTTTCCTCCTCTCCCT
>JAQVZN010000012.1 GCA_028708155.1 Minisyncoccota bacterium
GTGGACTCAGCGGGACTTGAACCCGCAACCCCCTCCATGCCATGGAGATACTCTGCCAATTGAGCCATGAGCCCTAAAATGTGTCCTCGGCAGGAATCGGACCTGCATCTAGAGCTTAGGAGTCTCTTGTTCTATCCATTGAACTACGGGGACTATAGGAACAGCGTAGCAATTTTTTGAGTTGCTTTCAAGACATAAACATGTTAAAATATTTTTGATGATAGGATCACCTGTAAAAAAAATAGCCAAAAAAGTTTGTCCAGCCGTAATAACTATTGTGGCCTCAAAAGATATTCCAAAATTGGATGCCGCTAGTTTAATATGTCTTCAAGGAGATTTAGATTTGAATGCAAAAGGACAGGCAAAAGTAGGAGGAGGCTCTGGCTTCATCGTTTCTAAAGACGGTTATGTTTTTACTTGTGCCCATGTTGTAAAAGATTTAGAGGCTGATTATACTGTGGTTATCGGACCCAGACAAAAGTATAGTGCTAAAGTTTTATCTAGAGATTTTTTAACAGATATTGCTATTTTAAAAATCAAAGGAACTTCTTTTCCTTATTTAAAATTAGCTAATTCAGACAAAGTTGATTTAGGACAATATGCTATTTCTATAGGTAATTCTTTAGGTGAATTTGAAGATACAATTTCCTTAGGTATTATATCGGGATTAAGTAGAAATATTAAAGCTTGTGATTCAATGGATTTTCATACAGATTTAAAAGGTTTATTTCAGACTGATGCCGCTATAAATAATGGAAATTCTGGAGGTCCACTTATTAATATTAAAGGAGAGGTTATTGGAATTAATACAGCGATGATAGAAAAAGCTCAAAATATTGGTTTTGCTATCCCTATTAATTGCGCAGTTAAAGACCTTATAGAAATTAAAAAACATGGAAAAATTAAACGTCCTTATTTAGGTGTAAAGTACGTTATTTTAGATAAACGAATTAGTGAAGAAAATAATCTTCCCATCAATGAAGGAGCTTTAGTTGTTAGAGAAAGATATGGCGAATGTCCCGTCGCTAAAGGATCGCCAGCAGATAAGGCGGGGATTAAAGAATATGATATTATTATCTCTTTCAATAAAAAAATAATTAACAAAGAGCATACTTTAGCTGAATTATTAGCAAAAAGTAAGGTAAATCAAAAGGTAGAAGTTAGTATTTTAAGAAAAGAAAAGCTTTTAAAAAAGGTTGTAATTCTGCAAGAAAAGAGGTAATTTGATTGACAGGTTTTAATATTAATGGTACAATTATTGCATAATTAATTTAAGAGTTTATTCTTTTTTAAAAAGTATAAACAAGCAAAAAATGAACGATCAAAACAATTTTGACGAGCGTAAGATGTACCAGGGAAATTGGACTTGTTCAGAATGTGGAGCAGAAATTACAGAGCTTCCATTTGAACCAAGCGGAGATAGACCTCTTTTATGTCGTGATTGTCACAGACAAAAGATGCAAAAACGCAATCAAAGAAGATATTAATAAACTGATATATTCAATAAAAATAGAAACCGCCTAAACAGCGGTTTTTGTAATTGATTTTTTTATGAAATTTTGTTATCTATTAATCAGAGGTATTGAAAATGGAAATATTTAGTTATGTTGAACTTCTTCAAGCAAAGAAGGATGGTGCTGTTGTGACAGTAAAGAGCGAAAATTCTTATCAAACTTTTGTCAAAGGACGGATAAATGAGGTTGAACGAGATGGGACCTTAAGAATTATCCCCCTTCAAGATAAGGCAAGTCCTTTTGTAATTAATTACAACGAGGTGCCATTGGAAATCCAAAAAAGATAGCTAATATTCTAACAAAAAACACTTCTTTTGAAGTGTTTTATTGTTTAAAGACAAGTTATTTTTTCTTATCTTTTTTTGGTTTTTTTACTTCTTTTTTTCTTGAATTGTTACCTTTTGCCATAAAAATTATCTAAATAATTATTATGCTTGATATTATAGCACATCTATAAATTTAATCAATTCTACCAAAATCATCATCAAAACGCACTATATCATCCTCTCCTAAATAACTTCCGTTTTGAACTTCAACTATTTTAAGAGGCTTATTAAAAGGATTTTCTAGACGGTGTTTTTTTTGTTTAGGAACAAAAAAACTTTCTTCTTTGTTTAAATAATATTCTTTGTTTTCTAGAGTTACTTTTGCTTTTCCTTCGATAACAACCCAATGTTCTGAACGGTATTCATGTTTTTGAAGACTAATTCTTTTTTTTGGATTTACGATAATTTCTTTTATTTTATAGTTTTCTTTTTCTTCAACAATAGTATAGCTTCCCCAAGGTCTTATATTCTTTGAACCTTCTAGAATATTATTTTGTTTTTTCTTTTCTAAATCTTCAACTAATAATTTTACTTCTTGAGATCTATTTTTTGGTCCGACAAAAACAACTTCCTTAGTTTCGATAATAAAAGTATCTTTAAGTCCAAAACAGGCGATAGGGCGATTATTACTTATTACTAAAGAGTTTTTCATATCGAAAGAAAGATTTTCTCCAATAAAAACATTATTATTTTTATCTTTTTCTTGATTTTCATAAAAAGAATCCCAAGAACCAACGTCACTCCATCTAAAGTCAGCAATTATGGTAGCAATATTTTTAGATTTTTCAATAACAGCTTTATCTATGGAAATAGATTCTACATTTTTAAAATTATTAAGGTCTATATCAGTCTTTGAAGCAAATTCGGCAAGCATTAGCTTTAAAGGAAAAACAAATATGCCAGAATTCCAATAGTATTCTTTTGAAGCGATAAGTTTTTTAGCTTTAGCCTGATTTGGCTTTTCAATAAATTTTTCTACTTTAAAATATTCTCCTTTTTGAAGTAAGGATTTTTTTGTTTCAATATATCCATAGCCAGTTTCTGGTTTCGTTGGTTTAATTCCTAGAGTAACAATATTATTCAATGAAGCTACTTTCTTAGCTTTTTTAATTGTGCGTACAAATTCTTCATTAGTTTCTATAAAATGGTCAGAAGGACAAACAAGAACCAATTCATCTTTTTTTGTTTCAATTTTTTTTAAAGCAAATAAGATTGCTGGACCTGTATTTCTAGAAAAAGGCTCTATGATAATATTTTCTTTTTTAAATTTAAGATCTTTTAATTCTTCTTCTACAAAAACAGAGTAGTCATTACTTGTTGAGATGTAAATATTTTCTTTTTTTTCTAAAAGAAGACATCTTTCAAGTGTTTTTTTGAATAAAGATTTTCCATTTATTGATAGAAATTGTTTAGGAAAATTGCTTTTGGACATTGGCCACAATCTAGTGCCCTTTCCTCCAGCTAAAATAATAATTTTCATAGGCTAATTTTAACACAAAAAGCCTAAAAGTAAATAAGAAACCTTTTCAAAAAAGGTTTTTATTTTTTTGGAAAACAATTAGATTTGTATCCCAAGGTTTAGTATTAATACTATATCCGCAAGAAATAATAAGAGTTCCATTATTGTTTGATAAATTAAAATAAGGAGCGAACTTTTTATCAGAATTAACAAAGATCGTAATGGTTTCTTTTTCTTCTTGATCGGTGTAGGCTTCCCTCAAAAGGAAAGGAGCTCTTGGAGAGCAAGGGTTAAGTCCTCTTGCTTCAGCAATTTCTAAGAACTCATTACGAGTAATTTTTCCTTTTAAAGTTGTATCAGAAATTTCCAAAAGGACTAGCTCGTAAAGAGTATTTTCTGGCGGTGCTTTTTCAAGAAATTGTTTAGCGTTGCCTTCAATTGAAATTCCTTTTTTTTCAAGATCGCTTGTAACTTCTTTGGGTTTCAAAGAAGTGTCTTGAAGTGTCCATCGTTTTTTGTCTTTTGATAAATAAACAATTTTAGAGTTCATGATTTTCCTGCTAGACTTAGTTAGTCATAGCCAGAAAACATTTTTTAAATATCTTTTGGCTATAACCAACTGATATTTAAAAGGACAACCTCTTCTGTTTTTAAAATAAGATATTTGATTATATTTGTCAAACCATATATAATTAGCTTATGAAAAAATTAATATTTATTATAGGATTAGTTTTATTAGGAGTAATTTTGTTTATTTTTAATAAAAATAATTTAGTAGAAAATGATTATAAGAACACATCTTATTTGATAGAAGGGCAATTAGTTGCTTTGGTAGATGGCTTAGCAGAAACTGATATTATTCCTGGATCGGTCTCAAAAACAATTACTAAATATTTTGGGAATGAAGTTTTTGGAGATTTTAATAACGATGGAAAAGAAGATGTTGCTTTTTTATTAACTCAAGACCAAGGAGGTAGTGGAACTTTTTATTATTTAGCTGTAGCTTTATCGAAAAATAAAGGATTAAATGCAATATTTTTAGGAGATAGAATTAGCCCTCAAGTGACAGAGTTTAAAGACGGAAAAATTATTGTAAATTATGCTGAAAGAAAAGAAGGAGACTCTTTTGCGGATGTTCCTTCTATTGGTGTTTCAAGATATTTTCAAGTTATAAATGAAGAATTAATTGAGATTAAAGATCTTAAGTAAATCTTAGAATATGTGGTTTGTATATGTACTGTTGTCAGCTATTTTAGTTGCTTCTGTTTCTTTTTTTCGAAGCTTGGATTGAAAAATATTAATCCAGAACTGGCTACAACTATACGTTCTATAATTATGGTATTTTTCTTAATTTTTACTTAAAAAGTTTAGTATTTTTCTTTATAAGCTTTTTCAAGCAAGGATCGGCTTTAATTATTTTAGCTGGAGTAGTTGGTGCGGTCTCGACTTTTCTATTTTATGGCAATAAAGTTAGGAGATGCAACCAAAGTGGTAGCTATTGATAATATGAGTTTAGTTTTTGTTGCTTTATTAGTTTTTTTGTTTTTAGGAAAAGGTCTTAAATGGCAGGGTATTTTAGTTATTTTTAATAGTGGCAGGAGCAATTCTTGTTTCTGTTTTTTAGAAGATATATAAGATAAATATAAAATAGTTGTTTAATAATTTGCATTATTTGAGTAAAATTTAAATTTGACATTGTTTTTGAATTGTGTATTATTAAATAAATGTGTTAGAAGAATAAAGTTTTTATAATTAATTCTTGACTTTTTTTTATTTTATTGTATCATGTTGAGTGGTAATTATGATTAAAATCATAATTCCATTGCACATTTACAAAAAAATAAGGAGGTTTACATTATGAGCACAGAAAGAAAAATATATATTGGAGCAGCTTGGCCTTACGCCAATGGTTCTCTCCATTTAGGACATGTATCGGCGCTTATTGGATCGGATGTTTTGGCTCGCTATTTTAGATTAAGAGGAGACAGTGTTTTATTTGTCTCTGGAAGTGATTGCCATGGAACTCCGATTTCTCTCGAAGCAGAAAAGCAAGGGATTAGCCCCTCTGAAATTGCGGAAAAATATCATAAAGAATTTAAAGAAACTTTAATTAATGGTCTTGGATTTTCTTATGATCTTTATACCGATACTCTCACAGAAAATCATGTTAGAGTGGTGCAAGAAATTTTTCTAGATCTTTACAATAAAGGTTTTATTTACGAAAAAGAAACAGAACTACCTTTTTGTCCGGATTGTAAAAAATTCTTACCTGATCGTTATATAGAAGGAGAATGTCCAAAATGTCATTTTACTTCTGCAAGAGGGGATCAATGCGATGGATGTGGAAACTTAATAGATACTCGTGAATTGATTAACCCTAAATGTAAAATTTGCGGAGCAACTCCAGAGTGGAAAACAACTAAGCATTTTTATCTTAAAATTTCTGCCTTCCAAGAAAAAATTTTAGAATGGACAGAGAGTAGTGAAGGATGGAGAAAAAATGCTAAGAATTTTACTATTAATTTTGTGAAGCAGGGATTACACGATAGAGCAATCACAAGAGATATTGATTGGGGCATTCCAATTCCTTTAAAAGGATATGAAGATAAACGTATTTATGTCTGGTTTGAGGCAGTTTGTGGATACCTTTCAGCGAGTAAAGAATTTTCTCAAAAAATAGGGAACGATGATTTATGGAAAGAATTTTGGGAAAATCCTAATTCTATTCATTATTATGTGCATGGGAAGGATAATATTCCATTCCATACAGTTGTTTGGCCATCGATTCTTCTTGCAAAAGGAGGACTAAAATTACCAGATAGAATAGTGTCATCGGAATATTTAACACTTGCGAACGGTCAATTTTCTAAGAGCCGTAAATGGGCTATTTGGCTTCCAGAATTTCTTAAGAATTTTGATTCAGAGACGTTGAGGTATTACCTTTTGCTTAACGGTGCAGAGAAGTCTGATTCAGATTTTTCATGGAAACAGTATCAAGAAAAAATAAATACGGAGTTGATTGGACATTTTGGAAATTTTGTTCATAGAGTTTTACTCTTCATTTATAAAAATTATCCAGAAGGTATCAATTTCCCCGCAATATTAACTAAAGAAGATACCGATTTCTTAAATTTTGCTAAAAACTGTTTTGCTAAAGTTGGAACAGCAATAGAAAAAGGAAAATTTGCTGAAGCTCTTGAATCTGTATTTAGTCTCGCTGAATATGGGAACCGTTATCTTAATAGTAACGCTCCATGGACTGTAATAAAGAATGATCGTCAGAAAGCAGAAGCAACACTTGCCATAGCTGGGCATGTGATTAAGTGTTTGGCTGTATTGAGTGCTCCATTTTTACCGAGAACAGCTAAATCTATTTGTGAAACTATTAATAGTTCAATCGAGAGGTGGGAATATCCTACAGAAACAATTATTGTTGTTTCTAAACCAGCTATTTTATATAGTAAAGTAGAGGATTCTCAAATCGAAAAAGAACAAGAATTGTTGCAGCAAATCAAAAAATAAACCGAACTTTGTTCGGATTTTTTTTATAAAATAATTAACATTTAAGTAGATTAATTCTGGTGATATATTCAAAGAATAAAATTTATAATGATTTGAAACGATTATTTCCTATAGATTGTAAGGATAGTAAATTTTGTGATTTATTTAAATTTTGCCATACGGTTTTAGATAAAAGAATTAAAAAAAATAATGGACCAAGAATTTTAAATGTAGATAATAAAAAAAATATTACTATCGTTAAAAATTTTTCTAATTTTCCCAAACACGGAATTCATCCAAAAATAGTTTGCGAAAAAATTGTATCTAATTTTTTTATTAATACTCCAAGATGGAGACATCCAAATCTTCAACATAATGTCGGGGCTGGAGTTAACACTACCGCTAGCGTTTTATATTCATTAGCTTTAGACGAAAATATTTATAATATAAATGATGGTTTAGCGGGGAACGTATTATTGGCAGAGCAGGTAGTGTCAAATATTCTTTCCGAATTAGCGAATTTAGATAGAAAAGGAGCGGGTTTGTTTACTTTTGGTGGAACTGCAACAAATTATTATGCATTAAAAATAGGTTTAAAAAAAGCCGTTCCGAATTCTGGAAAAGTTGGAATTCCAAAAAATTTAAAAATATTTGTTACAAAGGATTCTCATTTTTCTCATACTGTCTCGGCAGATTGGTTAGGTATTGGAACAGATAATGTTATAACGATTGAACCAAATAATGATAGGACGAGTAATATTATTGATGCAGAAAATAAGTTAAGAAGTAGTTTAAAAAAAGGAAATATAATTTCTTCAATAATTATAAATGGAGGAACAACTTATGGCCATGTAGTAGATGATATTTTAGCATTTGTAAAACTAAGAGATAAAATGGTGAAAGAATTTTCATTATCTTATAAACCACATATACACGTTGATTCTGTTATCGGTTGGTCTTGGCTTGTTTTCAAGAATTATAATTTTTCTAAAAATTATTTGAAGATAGACAAGATAGCGTTAGAGAAAATAAAACAACAATACGATAAAATTTCTGAAATTAAGTATGCAGATTCTTGGGGAGTAGATTTTCATAAAGGAGTTGGTGGCTGTCCAGTTGATTGTAGTATTGTAATGATAAATAATATAAATGATCTCCAGTGTCTTTCTAAAAAAGACGACAATGTTATTGATATGCATCAACTTGCTCCTGAATTTAGTTTAAATTCTCCATCAGATTATACATTGGAAACTTCAAGATCTGGTGGGCCACCACTTGCAGCTTTGGCACACCTTTATACTTTAGGACAATCAGGAATGCAAAGGAATTTAGCTAATTTAGTTGAACAAAGCCTTTATACAAAAAAAATGGTGGAATCGTTTGAAGATGTGGTAGTTTGTAATAAAAATGATAATCTTGGTTATGTGACAATGATGCGGCTATATCCACCTGAATTAAAAAATAATCCTAAAAAAAATGTAGAATTTATAGATAATTCTCAAGAATGTATTGATTTTATAAATCAGGTTAATGCGTATATAAAAGAGTTTTTTACTTGGGATAATAAAACAAGAATGATGAAAGGAGCGGGAGTAGAATATTCTTTTAGCAGTGGATATATAACATTAAATAATGGAGCCAAAATTTCTGGAATAAAACTTTATCCAGTATCTCCTCATTTTAATAAAAAATATGCGAAACAAGCTATCGAAGATATTATTGGACAGAAGGAACGTTTTGATAAAAAAATATGGAGCAAAAAGTAGATAATTATCTTTTATCAAATCATGATCGAAAATTAATGTTTTCTCTTTCAAAATTAATAGGGGGTAGTAAGTTTGTTTTATACGGAAGTACTCCTATTAGCTTGATATTTGGAAAAAATTATATAGCAAATGATTATGATTTGGCAATACTGGGAAAGACGAAAGAAGATATTTCCAAAGTTAAATATTTTTTAAAAAAAAATAGATTTAAAATAACAAAATCAAATAGAAAGTATTATATTTATAAAAATATTGAAGTAATATCTTTATATGCTCAAAGAAAAAATTTTTTATTAGATGTTTGTTTTATGGATGAGGTGAATTTAGTGGGTCAATTTAATGTCGAATCTTTATATTGGAGGTATCCTGAAATGGATTGTATAGATAAATATAATGCTTTAGAGGGGTTGAAAAATAAAAAGATAATACCGATAAGAGGACTTAATAATGAAAATATATTTCTTTTGATTTCTAGGTTTGTATATCTTTGTTCAAAATATAAAATTAGCTTAATGGATAAAGAAAATCAAAGGATTATTAAATTTATAAATCAAAAATTACGTAAAGAAAGTGGACGGGAAACAGACCAATATGTGTCTTGCTTGTCATCAATTTTAAAATCTATATTAATAGCAAAAGATAATATACTGTTTGTTGAGGAATTAATTAATTCAAAGATCGTCAAATTTTTATTTGAAGAATTGCATTATTCTTTAATAGTGACTAAAGAAAAAAATCAATTTGAGTTATTGAAAATAAAAAATAAACGAGATTTGGTTGATATTTTAGAAAAAAATGTACACACAGATAATAAAAAAGAATTTTTAAAAAAAATTAATATGTTATCTAAAAGAAAGTGGGATAATCAAGATAAAATTATAAAAAAATGAAAAAAGTTTATATAGAAACAAATGGATGTTCTGTGGTTAGACATGATACTCAGAGATATTCAAAGTATTTTAGAGTAAATGGGTGGAAAGAAATTTATTTACCCGAAGAGGCGGATTTGGTTTTACTTACAACTTGTGCAGTAGTTAAAGACACGGAAGATTCTTCTGTTTTAGCTATAAAAAATTTACGAAAGAATATGAAAAAAGGTGCCCAATTGATTGTGGGTGGCTGCTTGTCAAAAATAAATCCTGAGAGATTATCAAAAGAATTTAATGGAATATGTTTTGGAAAAGATGAGGAAGAAAAACTTGATGATTTAATAGATGCAAAAATTAAAATTATGGATATATTTTGGGATGGAAATATTATTAGAGAGCATTCCCTTGGGGTTCCAGAGTTAGTTTATTCTAATGAACATATAAAAGAGTGTAAATTAGCGGAAGGACTTGCTGACAAGTTTAAAAATAGTAATTATCTCGAAATTTACAATTATATGACTAAAGGCAGGTATATGTGGCAAGAAAAAGATTTATTTGAGGTTAAAGTATCTGATGGGTGTAATTATAGGTGTAGTTATTGTGCCACTAAAAACGCAAAAGGGGACCTTAAAAGTAGGAATATTAATAAAATTATAGCTGAATTTAAGTTAGGAGTTGAAAAAGGTTATCCTAAAATTGTTCTTACAGGTGATGAAGTTGGAGAATATGGAAAAGACATAGGACTTTCTCTTGTCGATTTAATAGAGCGGTTGGTTCCTATTTCGGGCAATAGTAGGATAGCTTTAAGATATATAACTCCTGAATCAATCATAAAACAGTACGAAAAGCTTAAAGGATATTTTCATTCAGGAAAAATTTATTATTTCTGTTCATCATTTCAGTCTGGTAGTTCTAAAATTTTAAAATTAATGAATAGGCCACAAAATATTAATGATTTTGTGTCTCTAATGAATAAAATGACTAATGATTGCTCATATGTTTTTAAACATACTCAAATTATAATTGGATTTCCGCAAGAAACAGAAAAAGATTTTAATCAAACTTTAGAGGTAATTAATAATAATTGTTTTGAATATGTGACTGCTCTTAAGTATTCAGTGCGTCCTCATACAAAAGCAGTAGATATTCCTGGTCATATTTCACAAAAAATTATAGATGAGAGATATGAAAAAGCTATTAAATTAATTTCTAAATTAAGAAAGGAAAAATTAAAAAATAAAATATATGACGAATTACTTCGACAATTTTCTGCTTAAATATTTTAAATAAAACAAAAGTAGGGATTTAATCTTAGATTAATTATTGGTGAAATTAATTTTTTAATTCTAATTTAAAGTGAAAAAATTTAGATGTTTAAAAGGTATAGAGCATTGGGTATTGCATGAGTTAAAAAGATTCTTGTAATCTTTATTTAATTATAGGATGCGCTTAGAGCATTAAATTAAGATGGCGAACAGATTATTATATAAAAATTGAAAAATACAATTTAATATATTATAATTACCTTACAATAAAATAAAATTAAAAATATGAATCCAGTAATTATAGTTTTTTTAATATTATCTACATTAGTGGCATCTTCAGCTTTTGTTTTTAAAGATAATTTAATTGATATTGATAACAAGATTTTAAACACTCCTTTAACAGAAGAGGTAACAGAACAAGACAGGGCAAACTTGTTTATAGCAATAAATAATGGAGATCTTAATACTGTCCAAGAGCTAATCAAAGCAGGTGTTGACGTTAATACTAAGAGCTCAGTTGGTTTTATTCCTGCCATAATGTCTGCCGCTGAAAACGGACATCTTGAAATAGTCCAAGAACTTATCAAAGCCGGCGCAGACGTTAATCTTAAGAGTTTGCATACTTTTACTGCTTTAATACAAGCTGCTACAAATGGACATCTTGAAATAGTCCAAGAACTTATCAAAGCCGGTGCTGACGTTAATTATATAAATAATCGAGAGTGTACAGCCTTGATGTATGCCGCTGAAAACGGACATCTTGAAATAGTCCAAGAACTTATCAAAGCCGGCGCCGATGTTAATGTTGAATTTGAACGTGGAACAGCATTAAGTTTAGCTAAAGAAAAAAACTATCAAGACATTGTTCAAGAACTAATTAAAGCCGGCGCCGATATTAATTTTCTAGAAAAACGTGCAGCTTTTATTGAAGCTGCTAAAAACGGGAATCTTGAAGTTGTTCAAGAACTAATCAAAGCTGGTATTGATGTTAATACTTCTAACTCAGAAGCTTTGATAAAAGCTGTTATAAACGGACATCTTGAAATAGTCCAAGAACTTATCAAAGCTGGCGCCGATATTAATATTAACATTCCTGGTGAATGGACGTCGCTTTTCGAATATGCTGTTCAAAGAGGATATTTTGAAATAATTCAAGAGTTTATCAAGGCCGGTGCCGATGACAGTTTTATATACAATCAAGGATATACGGATTTAATGATAGCTTCTTCAATTGGCAATATTGAAGGTGTTCGAGAGCTAATCAAAGCCGGGGCCGACGTTAATGCTAAGAGTGTTTATCAAGAAAATACGGCTTTAATGATGGCTTCTTTGATTGGTAATCTTGAAATAGTCCAAGAACTAATTAAAGCCGGCGCCGATGTTAATTATATAAATAAGGATGGGAGAAATGCTTTACTGGTTGCTACCGAAAGAGGTAATCTTGAAATAGTTCAAGAA
>JAQVZN010000059.1 GCA_028708155.1 Minisyncoccota bacterium
AAAACTATCTACAAAAATTCTATAAGCTTTATCTGTAGGGATTCTTCCAGAAGAGATATATGGCTTTTCTAAAAAACCAAGATCAGTAAGATTTTTCATCTCTATTCTCATAGTAGCAGAACAAAGATCAAAACCAAATTTATGCGCTAAAATCTGAGAACTAACAGGTTCCGCAGAATTTATATACTCTTCTATAATTACATTCAATATTTTCTTTTGCCTATCTGTAATCATAGGCTAATTATATCACATCTATTTTAGCAGTCAATACCCCTGTCTGCTAATTGAGATATACTCTTTACAAATTAATATATTTATGTTATTATTTAAATAGATCATGTCAAACATTGAACTTTACTGCTTACCCTCTTTTCAATTAGAAAAATTGATAGATTGTATTGCCGAAGATGAAGAACTTGCCGCAGAAACTGTTTTCACAATTTCTAGTTCATCAGTTATTGATGTAAAAAGAATAATCTCTCCTTTCATCAGAATAATTGATGATAAAAAAGAAACTGCAGAAAAAGTAAAAAAATTTATTCGCTTCAATATAAGCAAAAAGATTCCTATCGAAATACTGATACTTTCAGAATTCGATGCAGGAACATAAAAACCTTTTTATAAAGGTCTTTTTTTATAAAAATTCTGCGTTAGAAATAATCTCATTCACAAGATTACTTGGATTAAAAGACTCTCTCTCTGAAGTACACTCTTTTTGTTGTTCTTCTGGATAGTTGTAACATTGATTAAATCTCAAAGTAAAATCCAAAGTAATCAATTTATTAAATTTGATTGTTGAATAAGAATACTCTGTATAAACTGATCCTGCAGCACCCTCACTAAACGCAGAAATACAATATTCTTGGCCATTTATATTTTCTTTATAGACTCTTTTATTTACACTACTTTCTTTTGGCGTTTCTTCACAAATAAAATCAGAAGTTTCTGAGATATATATCTCTGGAGGCCAAACTTGCCCAGAAATATATTTTGTATTAATATTTTCTATTTCACTAAAAACAATACTTGGACTGTTTGAATTTTTGTTTAGAATATCAAAACAAAAATAGACAATTCCTACGAAAATAATAATAAGAAAGATTAAAAAAGTTTTTTTCATATAATTAATATTTTATTTATATATTCTATTGTAATATAAATTAAGAAAATTGCATATACAATATCAATTCCAAAACACTTTAATTTATTCATAAACCAAATAAGAAAAACTAAAGGAAATGTTAAAAGATGTAAAAGATTGAAAGGGTTATACCATTTTCTCAAACATTTTTTGCTATAAGATAATAGATTATTAGCATCAATATTACTAGGAAAAGCATGAAACCCTATAGAAAAAGCTATCCAAAATAGAATAGAATAAATTAATAAATTATCTGAGTAAAAATTAAGAGCAATAAATGTAAAGACAATTGCAAGTAAAGAATTTAAAAAAAGTGGTCCGATAGAAATCCAAAAGGTTTGATAATATTTTTCTGGCTCATCGTGCATAACATAACCATTAATATTTCCTCTCAAAGAAAGATAGCTCACTTTATAGACTCTAATATTAAAAAAATCACACATTGTTTTATGAGCCCACTCATGAACAATGATTCCAGGGAAAGTTAAAGTATTTAATATTCTTCCAAAAATCATACTTATATTATAGCACTATTAATCTATAATAAAAACATCTTCAATCTTGCAATTAAAAACTTTGGAGACATCATGAGCAAGTTTTAAAGATGGCATGTATTTACCTTTCTCTAAAAAAACAATTGTCTCTCTTCTTACGTTAACTTTCTTAGCTAAATCTTCTTGAGTTAAATTATACTTAGCCCTTAACTCTTTAATCTTTGTTATCATATTTTTTTATTGTAATAGAAACGAGCAATAAAATATACAAAGAGTTGTCCAAAAAACAAACTTCCTAACAAAACATCAATATTAAAATTAATATTTAAAAAATAGTTTAATTGCCATAAAATAGCTACTGATAAAAAAGTGACATAAAAAGCTAAGTATCCTGCATAAGCAGCAACCTTATCAGTTCTTTCATCTTTCCTAAGCTCTTTTTCATATCTTTTTTCTCTAAAACCTAGAACTAAAAAGAATATCGCTAAAGCTGTTAAAAAAGAAAAAATAATAGAATTTAATTCAGTTGTTGTTTGAAGAACAATGTTAAAAATAAATATTAAAAAACCTATATAAAGTTTTGTTTTGTAATCAAATTTAGACATATTATTAATGTTAACTATTTATAACTTAATGTTATATCATTATAACATTTATGTCAATACTTTATTAATCTCATCTTTTCTTGTATAATCAAAAACAAATGAAAATTAAAAATTATCTTGATAAATTTAAATTAAATAAAGACAACTGCATAGTTGTCGGGTCTGGAATTTTAAAAGCTTTAAACTTACGCGAAAATAAAGATATTGACGTTATTACAACTAAAGAAAAGTATGAAGAGCTTTTATCAAATCCTAACTTTGAAGAAAAACAAAGTCATGGACATGGAGTTTTAACCGATGATCTATTTGAAATTTCAATTGATTGGACTGTTCTTGATAAAACTTGGACTTTTAAAGACTTAACTAATCAATCAATAATAATTGATGATGTTAGGTATACTACTATTGAGTTTTTATTAAAAGCTAAAAAAAGCTGGATTGAGAAAGGAGAAATCAGACAAAAAGATTTAGATGACGTACAATTGATGGAAGATTATCTATTAAATAAAAAAAGAGCAAATGTTATTAAATAACGCTTTGCTCTATAAGTTCTGGAGGATGATATACATTCCCCAGATTTAAAGAAAATATAATTCCTGTGTAAAGATCTTTTTGAGAAAATCCTGC
>JAQVZN010000060.1 GCA_028708155.1 Minisyncoccota bacterium
TGTTATTTCTCTTATTTTAATTTTCGTAGTAGCATAAATTTATAATTATGGAAGAAGGAACAAATTTAATTATTACATTTGTAGGACAATTACTTAATTTTACAATTTTGTTCTTTTTGCTTTCTAAATTTGTTTTTAAACCTCTTTTTACAATGCTTGAAGAGAGGAGACAGAAAATTACTGACGGAATTCTTAAAGAAGAGAAGGCCGAAGAAAAATTAAATAGTTTAAGAGAGCTAGACAAAAAACTTAAGCTTAAGAACGAGGAAGATCGTAAAAAGATTTTATTAGAAGCTCAAGAAGAGTCTGATAAAAGAAAAGAAAAAACATTAGAAGATTTGAATCAAGTTAAAAAAGAACTTTTATTAAAGGCAGAAAAAGAAGCTGCTGATCTTAAGTTAAAAGAAATGGAAAAATCAAAAAGAGAAATTGTAGAAAATTCTATTTCTTTGGCTGAAAAGATATTAAAAGGTAATATTGATGAAAAAGCTAATAGTGAAATTATTAATAATTATTTAAATAGTTTAAATGAAAAAAGATAAAGAAATTTTATCTTGGGCAAGAGCGCTTTATTTAGCGCTTGAGGAGAATAAAGACGACGAAGAAAAAGTTATTAAAAACTTAATTCAGTCTTTAGATAAAAAAAACTATTTAATTCCTGCAATTATTAAAAAATATAAAAGTATTAAAGAAAAAGAAGGAAGAATTGATGTTTTTGTCGCTACAGAAATTACCGAAGAGATGAAAGAAAAAATTAACAAACAAATAGAAAAATTAGAAGGAAGCGGTAAAATTATTAATTATAAAGTTGATAAAGATTTAATCGGAGGATTCCGAATTAAAACAAAAGATTATTTAGTTAAAGCATCTATTAAAGATACTTTAATAAAATTTAAAAATAACGCCTATGGATATAATTGAAAAATTTAAAAAACAGTTAGAGGGCATTGAAATTAAGTCGGAATTAGAAGAAACAGGAGAGGTTGTTGAAATTAAAGATGTTGTTGTTAAGGTTTCTGGCTTAAAGAATGTTGAGAACTTCGAGCTTATATTTTTTGAAGAGTCAAATACTTATGGTTTAGCTTTAAACTTAGAAGAGTTTGAAGTAGGAGCTGTTGTATTGGGTGACCCTACAAAAATTAAGGAAGGACATACCGTTAAAAGAACTGGTTCAGTTTTTTCTATTAATGTTGGAGAAGAACTTTTAGGAAGAGTAGTTGATCCACTTGGAAATGCTATTGACGGTAAAGGAGAAATTAGAACAAAACAAAGATCTCCAATTGAGAGAAAGGGTCCATCAGTTATGGACAGGCAACCAGTTAAAGAACCTATGCACACAGGGGTTAAGATTGTTGACGCTTTAACTCCAATCGGAAGAGGGCAAAGACAACTTATCATCGGAGATAAAGGATTAGGAAAGACAGCAATTGCTTTAGATGCTATTATTAATCAAAAGAATGAAAAGGAAAGACCTATTTGTGTCTATGTTGCTTGTGGACAGAAAAAAAGTAAGGTAAAAAGATTAGTAAAAACATTAGAAGAACAAGGAGCTTTAGAATATTCTATTGTTGTAGCTGCTTTTCCAGACGACCCTGCTTCTATGGTTTATTTAGCTCCATTTGCAGGAGTAACAATAGGAGAATATTTTAGAGATAAAGGAGGACATGCTCTTCTTGTTTATGATGATTTAACAAGACAAGCTTGGGCTTGGAGAGAAATTTCTCTTATCTTGAGAAGACCACCAGGTAGAGAAGCTTATCCAGGAGATGTTTTTTATTTACATTCAAGATTACTTGAAAGAGCTGCTAAGCTTTCTGATGAGAAAGGTGCTGGTTCTTTAACAGCTCTCCCAATTATTGAGACTCAAGCAGGAGATATTTCAGGGTATATTCCAACTAACGTAATTTCTATTACTGATGGACAAATATTCTTAGATTCTAGTTTATATAGAAAGAATCAAAAACCAGCGATGGATATTGGAGCTTCAGTTTCAAGAGTAGGATCTTCTGCTCAAACAAAAGCAATGAAGAAAGCTTGTGGAAGTTTAAAACTTAACCTAACTCAATTTCAAGAATTAGAGAGATTTTCTGAATTTACAGAAGAACTTGATCCAGAAACAAAGAAAATTCTTGAAAGAGGAAAAGCAATTATTAAAATTTTAAAGCAAAAAGATTTAACTCCTCTTTCTTTTGATAAAGAAGCTATTATTATCTACGCAGCTACCGCTTGTTCTATTGAAGAATTAAAGCCAGAAAATATTGAAACTTTTGAAGAAAAGTTGTTTGCCGAGATTGAAGTTTCAAAACCAGAAATTTTTGAAAATATTAAAGAAAAAAGAGAGCTTACAGATGAAATCAAAAAAGATATAGAGGAAATGGTTAAAAAAGTTAAAGAATCTTATGGATCTTAGGGCTGTAAAAACAAAAATTGGTTCAGTAAAAAATATTACCGAGATTACTGCCGCTTTGGAGACTTTTTCAGCTCTTAAAATGAAGAAAACTCAAAAAAGATTTAATGAAACCAAAGAGTTTAGATTAGCTATGGCTAGGATTTTAAAAAGACTTGGTAAAGCATTAGAGAATAATGAGTCTATTTATTTAGAGAAGAGAGAAGCAAAAAAGATACTTTTTTGTGTTGTTGCTTCAGATAGAGGTTTTTGTGGACCTTTTAATAGCAATATTTTAAAATTTTCATCAAAACAAATTGATTTAGTAAAAGGGAAATATCCTAAAGCTGAGATAGAAGTTATGCCTATTGGGAAAAAGGCGATTAGGTTTTTTAAAAAAC
>JAQVZN010000061.1 GCA_028708155.1 Minisyncoccota bacterium
GTTGAATAAAATGATTAAGTATTTTTTATCTTTAATATTTTTAATTTTAATTAGCATTAATTTAACAATAATTGATTTTGAAAAAGAGATAAGAGATGTTAATGATTTAGAAAATGTTCATACAGGATTAGTTTTGGGAGCGAGCGTAAAAGGAAATAGAGTGAGTGATATTTTTAAAGACAGGTTAGATGCAGCTTTGATATTATATAATGAAGGGAAGATTGAAAAAATTTTAATAAGTGGAGATCACGGAACTAAAGAATACGATGAGGTAAATACAGCGAAAGATTATCTTTTAAGTAAGAACGTTTTAGAAGAAGATATTTTTTTAGATCATGCTGGATTTGATACTTATGATAGTATTTATAGAGCGAAAGAAGTTTTTGGAATTAGTGAAGTGATAATTATTTCTCAGAATTTTCATTTAGGTAGAGCTTTATATATTGCTCATAGTCTAGGGATTGATGCCCAAGGATTTAGTGCAGATTTGCATAAATATATAACAGAAGATAAAAATAATATAAGAGAATTTTTAGCCAGAATTAAAGCTTTCTTCGATGTAGAATTAAAGGCAAAACCTAAGTTTTTAGGAGATCCAATAAATATCTATGAAGATGGAAGACAAACCTGGGATTAATAATATGAAAAATATAATAAATTACATTTTTGAAATAGGAGTTTTAAGAAGAGAAAAACATAATGGTTTTAAGTTAATAGGAGCAGAAAATTTGGATTCTATAGCAGAACATGCTTTAAGGGCAGCTCAAATAGGATATATTTTAACAATACTTGAAAATGAAAAACATGGGATAGATATTAATCCTGAAAAAGTAGCTAGTATGTTAATTTTTCATGACAATGGAGAAGCAAGAATTGGTGACTTACATAAAGTAGCATCAAGATATATAGATAGCACAGAAGCAGAGCAAAAAGCCTTTGAAGAACAATCTCAAAAACTTCCTCAAAAAGCTATAGATAATCTTTTAAAATATTATAATGAGTTCGAGAATAGAAATACAATAGAGGGAGTAATCGCTAAAGATGCGGATTGGTTGGAAGTAGCTTTTTCAGCTAAAGAATTATATGATTTAGGAAATCAATTAGGAATGGATTGGATAATTAATGTAGAAGGAGCTCTTGAGACAGATTCAGCTAAAGAGATGCTTAAAGAGATGAAAGAGGTAAGATTTACCGATTGGTGGATGAATTTAAAAAAGAAAACTCATAAAAAATTAGATGGAAGTTACGTGGAGCACGGAAAGGAATAAAAGCACTAGTTGCTTTTTTCTTTTTTTATACTTACAATAAGATTAAGATAATTAATATTTAAAACAATGAAAGATTTTACGATTTTAGTAGGAGGACAAGCTGGGCAAGGATCTAGAAAAGCTGGTCTTGTTATAGCTAAGATTCTTAATACATTAGGTTATAGAATTTTTATCTATGATGATTATCAATCTTTAATTAAAGGAGGACATTCTTTTTCTAAAATTAGAGCTTCTCATCAAAAAGTATTAACTCAAGCCAGTTCAATTGATTTTTTATTAGCTTTAGATGAAGAAACTTTAGAAAAACATTCTTCAGAATTAAAAGATGATAAGTTTATTATTTTTAATGCTGATAAAGTTACTTCAGATAAAGGTATAGGAATAAATATTGAAACTATCGCAAAAGAAGAAGGAGGTTCTCCAATTATGGCTAATACAGCAATTATTAGTGCTTTTGCTAAAATGATCGGTATTGATTTTGAATTGTTGAAGAGTGTTTTTGAAAAAGAATTTAATAAAGGACTAGATATTAATTTAAAAATAGCAGAAAGAGTTTATGGCGAAGTAGAAGAAAAAATAAAAATAGAGAAATTAAATAATCCTTCACTTCCTTTAATCACAGGAAATGAAGCCTTAGCTCTTGGGGCAGCCAAGGCTGGATTAGAAATGTATTATGCTTATCCGATGACTCCTGCAACTTCTATTTTGCATTTTCTAGCAGAACGTAAATTAGGCGTAGAAACAATTCAACTTGAAAATGAAATTTCAGTTATTATTGCTGCTATAGGTTCAGCTTATGCTGGAAAAAGAACTATGGTAGGAACATCTGGAGGAGGTTTTGCTTTAATGACAGAAGGTATTAGTTTAGCAACTATTGCTGAAACACCAGTGGTTATTGTTAATAGTCAAAGAACTGGTCCAGCGACAGGAGTTCCAACGTATTCAGGACAATCAGATCTTAATTTTGTTTTAAATGCAGGACATGGAGATATTGTAAAATTTACTGTTGCTCCAAGTAATGCTGATGAGTGTTATTACTGGGGAGGAAAATTGCTTAATCTTGCTTGGAAATATCAAACACCAGCAGTTCTTTTAATTGATAAAGAAATCTCTGAAAGTACTTTTAACTTAGAAGAAAAGAAAGATGTTTCAAAAGAAGAAGCGCTTCTTTCTGATAAAAAAGAAGATTACAAAAGATATGAATTTTCGGAAAATGGAATTTCTCCTTTAGCTTTTCCAGGAGGAGAGGCAGTTGTTAAGGCTACTAGTTATGAACACGATGAGTTTGGTTTAACAGCAGAAGAGTCAGAAGAAGAAATTGTTTTAATGCAAGAAAAAAGATTAAGAAAATTTGAAGCAATGCAAGAAGAAGTTGATCTTATGGAAGATGCAATTTCTGTTTATGGAAATAAAGATTCTAAAAATGTTTTAATAACTTGGGGATC
>JAQVZN010000013.1 GCA_028708155.1 Minisyncoccota bacterium
AGTGAAAGATTTATTCATATCTAGATTATATCTAAAGATAGAAATAAATACAATATTATTTTTCTAAATCCAAAACAGAATCTATACGAATTTTAGCTATAAATTCAGGAACGTGGCTAACAATAACCATTGCTCCCATATATTTATTCAAAGCTTCAGCAATAATAGGAATGTGACGAAAATTAATATGATTAGTTGGTTCATCTAAAATCAAAAGACCTGGTTTTTCAAGAACCAAACAAGCGAAAGAAACCAATCCTTTTTGTCCTTCTGATAATTCCTCTATTTTAGAACTCATAAGATCGTTATTAATAAGAAAGCCAGCAGCTACATTTCTTAATACTTGTTCTTCTTGTTCTCCAGCAGCTAAAGATAAAGTTTTATAAACTGTGTTATTAAAATCTAAATTAGAAAAATCTTGACGATAATAACCAATTTTAATATCTGGGGAAACAAAAATTCCATCAGATTCATTCCTTACTATTGATTCAAGAAGAGTACTTTTACCAATACCATTAGGCCCTTTTAAAAGTAAATGCTCGTTTTTTCTAACCTCTATTTTAACACTTCTTTCTGATGTTTTTGTTTTTTTAATAATTTTAACTTTAGAAATACCAAGAATTAATCCTCCAATATCTTTTTGAGCTTCTATGACAAAAGGACGAATTGTTTTATCTTCTCTTCTAATATCAACTCTTTGCTCTTTAATTATTTCCGCTTTTTCTTTCATTCTTTTAGCGACAACACGCATCTTGCCTCCTTTATGAGCAAAAAAATTATACTTTTCGTAATTTAATTGAGCTGTCTTAGCTATTAAAGCATTTTTTCTGCTATCTCTTTCTTGACGAATAGCAATTTCTTCTTGAACATCAAGATAATTTCCTGTGTACTGTTCAATTTTCTTAGTAAAAACATCAAGATACAAAACTCCATCAGTAAAACTATTCAAGAATTTCGCATCATGAGAAATAACGATACAAGTTTTTTCATAATTAATTAAAAACTTTGTTAAATGTTCAATACCTTCTTTATCTAAATTATTTGTTGGCTCATCAAGTAAAAGCAAATCTGGATTTTGAATTAATGCTGAAGCTAAAAGAAGTCTTGCTTGTTGTCCTCCTGAAAAAGATTTAACAATTTTATCCATTGGCGCCTCAAGATTTACAATTTCTAAGACATTTTTTATCTTAGGCTCAATATCATAAACTTTTTCAAGAAAACATTTTTCGAAAAATTCTTTTACATTTAAATCAAGTTCCTTTCTTGGAATAACTTGTCTTGAAATAGCGATAGATAAATTATTCGCTATATTTATATTTCCACTATCTGGTTTAATTTTTTTTGTGATTAAATTAAATATGGTACTTTTTCCAGCTCCGTTCTGTCCCATAATTGTTATTTTGGAAAACCGACGAACTGAAAAATCAACTTCACTTAAAAGAGGTATCCCCTCTTCATATGAAAATGAAACTTTACCAAATCTAAGAATCGATTCATTTTTAGTCATATTTTTTTATTACAATATTTTGTATTCTACCTATCTCTCCGCTCTCTAGTCTTACTTTTATTCCGTGCGGATGGAATAAGGAATTTGTTAATATATCGCTAACAATTCCACGAGTTAATTTTCCTGTTTTTTGATCCCTTTTCAAAACAATATCTACTTCTATTCCTTTTCTAACATTGTTTCTGTTTTGACCAGTCATATTTCAGAATAAAACTATCTATTTTTTGTTGATATTTTTTATATATTAAGTTTATACAGATTCCAATAAGTACTCCTAAAATTGCACCAGCTAAAATATCAGTTGGGAAATGAACTCCAATAAATATTCTCGCTATTCCCATAAGGAAAGAAGCAATGAAAAAGAAAATACCTAGTTTTTTGTTAAAATTATATACGACTGTACTTATAGCAAAGAAGAAAATAGCGTGACCAGAAGGAAATGACTCTAAACTATCATTAACACTCACAGGGATTAAAAGAGAAAAATTCTCTAAGCATTCATAAGGTCTTTGCCGAGCTAACAAAAGAACGATTGCTGGCTTAATTAACATTCTAGATATAAAACCAGCAACAAGAGAAATAATAACCATAACTCTTCCTTTTACGCTATATAAAAAAGCAATAATTAATATTAAGGCTAAAACATAAGCTAAATATTCCGCCAAAAAAACTCCTAGCGCATCTGCTATTCCTGATTTTCCAGCTAACCCATTAATTATTTCAAAAATTTTAATATCGTAATTCATATAAATAAAAATGCCAATTTCTGACATTTTTATTATACATAATTATGATTTTAAATCAAATACTATTTGAATAATTTGAATACCCATCCTAAGAGACTAAAGCCTTTTTGAGAATTATCTAAAATAGTTTCAATTTCTGAATTAGCATTATTTAAAAGTTCAATTTGTTCTGCTAAAACTTGTTTTCCAGCTTCTTCCATTAATTGATCTTTTAATTGAGTAAGTTCTTGTATTTGAAGTTTGTTTTCTTCAAGTAAAGCTTCAGCCTTGTTTATTTCAGCATAATCTGGACCGATAATAGCTTTAGAAAAAGAATTTCTACTTTGAACTTTTTCAACGCTAGCTTCTAATTTTAAATTATTCTCATTTTGAGCTTGAGCAATAACTCTAACTTGAGGCCCAATTCCTCCACCAATTGTTTGAGAAGTCTCTAACAACTTTTGTACTGCATCGGCAACATTACTTCTGTTTTGAATTTTAGTTTCTTCTCCTTGATTATTTTCCTGTGTTTGAACAGTGTTGCCATTTGCATTTCCATTTGATTGCTGTCCTTTTGTTTCATCAGAAACATTAGGTTTGTTTTGACCATTTTCAGAATTTGCATTCTGTTGTTTCTCAATTAAGATATGACCCTCTCCTGTATCAACAGCTTGAACTTGTTCTTGATTTTGAGTTGTTACTTGAATTTGCTCTCCTCCTTGAACTTGATTTGGAGTTTTATCTCCTGCTTGGCTTCCTGCATTTGTATTAGCAGCATAAGTAATATTAGCTAATACAAAAAAGAAAACGAGAGTTGTTGTTAAAATTTGTTTTTTCATGGTTTTTGTTTTTAATTATTAATCTTAATAATATTATACTTTATGTCTTTTAATAATGCAATTATTTCTATTGACTATAATAAATATTTATAGTATAATTATAAGAGCAAAATTCAAAAAAGGTTATCAAAATGGTTGACGTAATCATAACTGGATATACCTTCGATCCAGAAGGTATTGCAGAAATTCTGAAAAAATTACTTGAAGAAAAAGGAAGAGAGGTTCGTGTTATCGACCCCTTTGAAAAAGAAAGAAAAAATCTTATCTTTAGACACACTCTACTGACAAGAAAAACACATCTTTCTTTCGTAAAAACGATCGAAAAAAAATTGGAAGGAACTGATATAGATACTATGTACACCTTCAGTTACGGTGTTATTGGTATCCTGTCTCAATTTAAGGCTAAAAAATATGTCTTAATTGCTCCTCCAATAGGAACTAGCATCTTCAAACGAATCGAAAGAATCTTTGGTTTCCTTCCTGGCTTAACTGAAGTAAGGAACGGTTCTCTCGCGAACAAACTTTTCACACAGTTATTTATGACTGAGATGGAAAAAATCATCGTTCTTTCTTCGGAAGGTGATGGAAGGGTTGAGTATTCTCAAACTATCCTTGATGAACTTCAGCACGTATCGTCAATTCAAGATTTTGGAAATATTCCTCATAAAGCTTTTATGCAAGAAATTTCTAACACAAAGAAAATCGTTGAATTTTAAAAAAAGGCTCTGCTATTAGCATCCTTTCTTTTTTTATAAAAAAAGAGGCTTATTTCTTTTTAATAATAGGCCTCTGTTTCATAAACAGTAATAAAACTGTCCAAGACAAAAGAACAAATAAAAGCAAAATGACCGTTTTTATTGAACAATAAAAAACATCGATCCCCTTAAGGATAATACGGTTTTCATTAACATCGTCAATTTGATAGAACAAATCAATTTCTTTTACGTCATCGTAAAAAAGATAACCTTTTGACCCTGGAATAAAAGAAATATATTTTTTAACCACTGACACAAAGGGATAATTCTCGCTATTATTTAGCGTTTCTATATTATAATAGATAGGATTATTCCCTGCGGCTTTTTTGAATTCATCCTCAGAATTTATTTTAATTCCCGTGAAGTTCGCAATTGTAAAATTGTTTTGAATTAAATCCGAAGAATTCATTCTATATTCAAAAGGAATTACAATTTGACGCTCTTCATTAAAATTAACAATTCCAATAGAAAATGTAAAAACAAGAGACAGTATTATAAACAGAGACATTATTATGTAAACTCTTTTATTCTCTTTAAGTTCTTCGTTTTCTAGAGAATCAATTACTTTGAAAATTTTTTTCCAACGAATTGAAAAGAAATAAACAACTGCAAGCGATACGATTATCATTAAAGCAATGATAATTAAAGACGTAGATGGTACAATTAAATCAAATAACATTTTGGCCACTTCCTTAGAACCTTTGACATCATATTAATAAATTAAAGACAAGTCAATAATTTTTCTATCTTAACTCCAATTAATCTAAAAGATTTTCCTTTTGGATTATTTCTTTTATCTAGAAAAGGAAACATTAATTTCAAAACTTCTAAGTTAAATTTTTTAAAGTCAGTAATTCCGCCTTTAAAACTTTTTGAACAAGTTTTTGTCTCAAAATCAGAAAATCGAACAGTAATAGTTATTTTAGAAAAAGAAATAAAAGATGTTTTTAGAAATCTATTAAAAACATTAAAAGAAATTCTTTGAAATTCATCAAAAAGAAAAGAAATATCTTTTGTATTTTCTTCAAAAGTAACTTGCTCTCCAATAGACTTGACTTCATAAGATTCAATAACCGGATCATTATCAAAACCTTTTATTTTCTTAAATATTTTCAATCCTTGCTTCCCAAATAATTGACCTAACTTTTCTTCCGAATAATTATTAAGTTCTTTAATGGTTTCAATTTTCTTTAAAAATAATACTTGGGCTGTCTTCGGACCTATCCCAGGAATTTCTCTAATACTAAGTGGATTTAAAAAACTTTGGACATCTTTCTTTTTAACAGTAAGTATCGCATTGGGTTTATTTATTCCAGCCGCAATCTTGGAAACAAGTTTATTAATTGAGATTCCAACAGAACAAGTTATATTGTGCTGTTTCTTGATATCTTCTTTTATTTTTAAACAAATAGCTTCTGCTTTTTTAAACGTTTTTAAAAAACTTAAATCAAAATAGAATTCATCAATACTAGCTTTTTCAACTACAGTAACATAACTTTTAATAATTTTAAAAATACTTTCAGAAATTCTTTCATAAAGATCAAAATCAACAGGCAAAAAAATAACCTCAGGCTTCCCTTCTTTCTTAGCTTTTTGAGATAAATTGAAAGCAACAGAAATAGGCATTGCTGAATGGATTCCATATTCCCTAGCCTTATAGTTTGCAGTGGAAACTACTCCCCTTCCTTTGCCATTAATTATTTCAGCACCTACAACAATTGGTTTTCCTAAAAATCCTGGAGTAGAAACTTCTTCAATGGAAGCAAAAAAAGCATCCATATCTAAATGAGCAATTATTCTTTGACTCATATACTTTTAAGACAAATATTAATAATAGGTTTAACTTCTATTTCAAGGTTTCCAATCTCTTCTAAGCTAAAAACTTTAGCTTCTAAAACTTCTTCCTTATCTCCAATAGGTTTTATTAATTTATTAGTATCAACAATATAGTAAGGAATATATAACACAGGAAAAGGGTAAGGAAAATTTCTTTTATGGGTATCTATAGGAATTGGCTTTTTTGAGGTTAATTTTCTATAGCCAATAAATTTTAGTTCGTTAATATAAGCTCCAACCTCTTCTAAGAGTTCTCTTCCTAAGGCTTCTTCAATGCTTTCCCCTCTTTCTATGTGTCCCCCAGGCATTTCCCAACCTCTATGAGTTTTTGTTAAGACAACTCCTTCTTTATATTTTACTAATGCAAATACCGCCGAACATAATTCTTGTTTTGGCATTTCGTCTGATAAATAAAATTCCCAAAAAATATTCTCTCCCCAATTTCCTTCTAAAGATTTAATCTCCATGTATTTATTTTATCTTATTTACCCTTTTATTTCAATTTTAAATTATTGCATTTACTAGTTTTCTGCTATAATAGAAATATTAAAATAATATTTTGAATAAACATGAAAAAAATAGGATTAACAATTGATTCAAAAGCTGATTTACCCGAAGAATTTATTAAAGAAAATAATATAGAAATAATTGATTTTCATATTGACTTTGGAGAATTTGAAAAATTAAAAGGAAATATTTTTAATAAACAAAGAGAAGGAGCAAGTTTAGGATTTAAAGGAGGAATAAAAACTTCCCAGCCATCTCTTAAAAAATATTTAGATGCTTTTAAAGACAAATTGAAAGATTTTGAAACCGTAATACATCTTTCCTTTACTTCTGGAGCTTCAGGAGCGTATAACGCTGCGAATCAAGCTTTAAAATTCTTAGGAGAAGATGGAAAAAGAATTTTTGTATTAGATTCTGAAACTGGAAGTGGGGCTCAAGGACTATTAATGATGAAAATAATAGAAGACATCAAGCAAAACTTAAGTATCGAAAAAATTATTGAAAACTTTAAAGAATATAGAAAAAATAACTATTTGATTTTTGCTTATGATGATCCAAAGTGGTTATTTGCTGGAGGAAGAATGCCAAAAATATTACCTTATGGATTACAAAAAATGAAGCAAATGAAAATAGGAGTAATAATGTGCGTAAAAAACAAAACTATAAGACCATACTCAATACAAAAAAACTTCTTTGAACTTGCTACTCCTTTATTTGAAGAATTCAAGAAAAAAGTAGACGGTTTTTCAGGAAAAATAGACGTCATTATTTCTCATGGAGATAATCTAAGTCAAGCTAATAAACTGAAAGAAATGGTTGAGAGTGTAAAAAACGTCACTGTCCAAAGTGTTAGTCTTTTAGATGTTGTTTTGGGAGCACATACTGGGCCAAATACAATAGTTCTAAGTTGGCAAGTACAAAAAATATAATTTTCCTATAAAAAAAGATGGCTTTACGAATCATATTAATATGATGCCATCACGTTAGATCACAAGCTTGGAATTAAAAGCTCTCTATTGTTTTCAAGAGTAATTAAGCTATCTGGCGTATAGAACTGAAGTTCTGCCGGATAGTTTTGCGGTTTCATCCACTTCTGATTAGTGGTTAGATCTCGCATCCTTGAGTTGTAATCGCTTACAAATTTATTGTACTGTTGAATATATCCACTTCGTACAAATGTAAGGTCTTGATACATTTCTTTTGTTTTCCAATCCCATTTTGCAGGATCAGGATACATTTCCTTGAAAGAATTGATCTCATCATCTGCATTTAGAATTTGAGAACCAATCTGCCTTACAGCATTGTATTTATCAATGAAAAACTTGTATTGACTAATTGAATAGTCAGCACTCGTCATTTCTTGAGCTTCCTCTACATATCCTGAAAAAAAACCAAGACAGCCAGAAGAGCAAACAAAGATTCCAATAATAATTGCAATTACAATTAGGAATACTTTTTTGTTTAACTGTTTAGACATAACATTTCCTCATTAGTAAGAGGGATGCCGTTTCTGAGCTTCTCTTCTGCGAGTAAAGCTAACTGATAGACATCAAAGTCAACGTTCTGATAAGAGATCACTGGGGTTTCAAATTTGAGCGGAACACTAGAGACGAAATAAGGTCCTCCGTGCCATTCATAATAATTACCCTGAGGGTCCATCCAAATAACACCAGGAGTGTCATGGCCGTACATTCCAGAAGGATTCATCAGTTCGGCTGTTCCTGGAACATAGCCAGCAAACTCTTGTCCTGCGTAGTACTCTTCGCTAGAATGACCATCATAACTTACTCTCTCGTAAGGTTCTGTGCTTTTCGTTGCCGAAAGAGTTTTTCCCATTACGGCTGATTTAAATAGAACTTTTCCGTCGTAACTACAACAATAAATCCATTGGATATTATTGGGATCGTTGACTTCTTCAAGATATCCAAGGAAGATTTCTCTTTCATTAGATTGTTCAATTGTCGGCGTGCTTTGGCTATCAAGCATTTGAGCACGTTCACCATTTTCTAAATCAATACAACCAGCAGAAAATACTACGATTGCAACGATTAAGATAATAACTACCGGAATCAAAACTTTCTTTTTCATTTGTATCACACTTTAGGTTGTGAAGTTGCTAATCTAAAAATTACTTCTAGACTTTCATACTATTACATAATTAGTATTTAGTGTCAACAAAAAAACACAAACTATTTTGTGCCTTTTTGTTAATATATTTATCTTATAAAAGAATAATTTCCTCTACATTGAGCTCATTGAAAGAATCAATAATTTTATCAGCTTGCCCTAATTCTTCTTTTTTGTGAGTAGTTGTAATTCCAATACATTTTATTCCTCCATCTTTAGCCGCTTTGATTCCATTAGGAGCATCTTCAATAACAACACATTCTTCTTCTTTCAAGTTTAATAATTTAGCTGCTTTTAAATAAGTTTCTGGATCTGGCTTCCCTTTTGAAACATCTTCTCCGCAAACAATAATTTCAAAAAACTCGCTAACTCCAAGTTTAGTTAAAATAGCATTTGCTTTAAATCTCATCGCCGCTGTTCCTACAGCCATTTTAATTCCGTTTCTTTTTAAATCTTTTAAAAACTTATCAATACCCTCTGTAAGTTCTATTCCAGTTCTTTCAATTTCCTCAATAAAATATTCTTCTTTTCTAAAAGTAAGAGACGCTCTTTCTTCTTCATTGGCGTCTAATTTTATATATTTAGATACAATATCTTCACCTTTCATTCCTGTAAAAGATTTATATCCATCCATATTAAGATCTAAATTAAAATCAGCAAAAACTCTTTTCCAAGCTAAAAAGTCTTGCTCTTTGTTATCAGTGATAACACCGTCCATATCAAATATTACTCCTTTAATCATATTTTTTAATATCTTTCTTTTTTAATTTTTTTTATATATTTACAAATTGGATAATTAGAACATCCATAAAATTCTCCATATCTTCCTTTTCTTAAAATTAAATTACCACCACATCTTGGGCAGACACTATCACTATCAGGAATTTCTTCTTTTAATATTCCAGCCATTTTTATATATTTCAAAAGCGTAAAACCATCAATTAATTCTATAAGTTTGTCTTCTGCAAATTTTTCAGCCTCAAGGGTAAAACTATTTGTAGTTATAAAAAAGGATTTTGTATCTGTTAGTTTATTAGCTATTGCTCCATAAAAATCTCTTAGAGCCGAAACCGATACTTGAGAAGAAATATATTTTTTGCATTGGATATAACTTATCTTTCCATCTTTTTTTACTACAACATCAATTCCTCCATCATGAGAAGCTCCAACGGCTTCAGATTGATAACCTAATTTAGAAAAAAGGAAAGTTATAAACTCTTCAAATTCTTTAGGGTGAAGAGATTTTAACCTTAACAATATATCTTGTTCTGTTCCCCAATTTTGATATTTTTTTAAATTATTTTTTTTCTTTAAATTACAAAAAAATCTTTCTAAAAATAGTAAAGCTAATTTTACAAAAATCGGAAGTAACAGCAAAAGATAGATAGTCCAAGGAATAGTTTTAAGAGAGTCTAAAAATATTTTTCCAAAATCTATATCTATCATAATTTAAAATAAAATATTTAATAAGTTAATTATATCTTATTACTTTTTAATTGTAAACAAAAAAAGCACCAATTTATTATTGATACTTATTAAAATAAAGATAAAAGGGATTTTTTTAACGTTCTATCCCCTTGAACGTTTTTAAAAGAACTGCATTCTGTGTACTTATGTACATGGACGAAATGCCTCAACTGAATGCTATTCTAATAATTCAACTTCACGTCAGGTCAGAAGATGTGACATCCGCATTTCATGTTTTTTCCTCTTGCCATTTTTTTAGGAATGACAATTGAATTATATCTAATATTTATATTTTGTCAATTTAAAACAAAAAAGCATTAAATGCTTTTTAAAAAAAATTAGATTCTATCAGCCCTTCCCGTTTTTTTATCAACAAACCAGCAATCAAATTCATTTTCGCAAAGAGGGCGAATAACGAAGTGTATTTCCCTACCATCTGTGTCTGTTGCTTTGAATCCTTTTTGGCTATCTATTAATTTTCTAATTTCTTCTTTTTCTTCTTCTGGTACGAGGTCACTATCTAATAGACCCTCTTCTGCAAGTCCGAATACTTTTAAATCTGAATCTTCTTCAATTTTTAAACAATTAAATTGAAGGAGATAAAATAAATATCCTCTTGCGCTTTCAATACTAGAAAATATCGTTGTCATAATAGACTCCTTTTTTGTCCGTTAAGGACTAAATAAAAAATAGTATATAAAAACTTTTCTGTCAATAAAAAAAGAGGTATTATTTAAGTCCTGTTTCAACCTCGGACATTTTTAAAAAAGAAGAGAAGTAAGGGTTCTTGTTCTGCGTCTAGCCTAACAGGGAGACGATATTACCCCTTTTAGAGATTTTGTAGTCTACTTAGTCTCCTTTTTTTTGAAAATTTCATCCACTAATTTGTGAAGAAAAACTTCCATATATTTTCGAAGTTCCTCAAGAGGAATTCCTGTCTCTCCAGAGATACTGCCTAATTCTCTTACAAGAGCCACGGAGATATTAAATCCATCACGTTTTGCTCTATAAAGAAACAATTTTTCTGCAATTTCTGCATCATCCATAATCTTTTCACCTCCTTTTTTGTTTTGTCATCTAATGTTAAATGACTATTATAGATATATAATATTTTATACATTTTGTCAATATAAAATAAAAATGCTAGAGGTCATATGACATAGCAATATTATATAATCTTCATTTTCATTTTAAAAAAATTAATGACGATGAAGTTTAATTCTTATTCTCGTAAGTTCATGCTTACTTATAGAAAATTTGTTAATTCCCAAATTATCATTTTTTTTAGACAAATGAGCGACTTTAATGCTTGGATATAATCTAACTTCAATTCTTCTTTCAAGTTTTTTCTTTCCTTTGAAAGAATCAAAATCTGCAACATCCTCATCTATCAAAACAGTTTTTAAAGGAAAAGTTTTGATACCATAACA
>JAQVZN010000062.1 GCA_028708155.1 Minisyncoccota bacterium
TACGCCGATTATAATTTGACCAAAAAAGAATTGATAAATATTGCTTACATAAAATTCATAAGCATTAAATCCCATAAGTAAATCAGCAAGAGAACTGTTTAATAAATATAAAATGGCAAATATTATTGAAAAAGATAATAAAGCAGCGACAAGTCCACATAAAATTCCTTGAACAATATATGGCCCCCTTATAAATGAATTTGTTGCTCCTACCAACTTCATAATATCTATTTCCTTTCTTTGAGAAAATATAGTTAACCTGACTGTATTGAATGTTGTTAAAATTGCTAAAAATGAAAAGAATATAATTAAAGCTATTCCCATCATTTTTACATTGTTACTCAAACTCTCAATTTTTTCAATAACTTCTTGTCTTCTGAAGTCATCCATCTTATAAATAGAATCTTCAATATCTTCGTTTGAATCTATAAAATCAGAAATCGCTCCATATTGAGATGGGCTTTGTGCTGTTATTCTTATTGATGGTAAAAAAGGATTAACTTCAATAATTTTTAAAGCTTCTATATAGATATCACCCTCATGGTTATTAACAAAAGATTCATAGGCTTGTTCTTTAGAAACAAAAACGACACTCTTTACTTCTTCAAGAGCTTCAACCTCTTCTTTGAAAGCCATGATTTCTTCTTTAGTTACTTCTTCTTTAAAAAATAAAGAAACATCTACTTGATCTTCTATTTCCTCTATAGAATAGTTGATAAAACCATTAAAAGTAAAAAGTACTACCGCGACGATAATAGCTAAAAATATAGAAAATGTGTTCCCAAAACTCAAACTACCTTGTCTTTTAAAATTATTAAATCCGTTTTTTAAAATTCTTTTAAACATATATTTAAATTACGTATCTACCCTGTTTTTCGTCTCTTAATATTTTTCCTCCCTCCAAGGTAATTACTCTTTTTTGTATATTATTAACAATGTCTTTATTATGTGTTGATAATATTATTGTTGTTTCTTTTAAATTAATTTTTAAAAGTAATTTAATAATATCTCTTGTGTTATAAGGATCTAAATTTCCTGTTGGTTCATCAGCTAAAATGATTTCTGGTTTTCTAATAACTGCTCTTGCAATCGCCACTCTTTGTTTTTCTCCTCCAGAAAGCTCGTCAGGAAAAGAATCAGCTTTATCTTCCAAATTAACAAGTTCTAAGGTTTTAAAAACTTCTTTTTTGATAAAATCATCTTTATAATCACTAGCTTCTAAAGCAAAAGCAACATTTTCAAATACTGTTTTATAAGATAAAAGTTTGAAATCTTGAAAAACAAAACCAATTCTTTGTCTTAACTTTCTTATCTGTTTTTCTTTTAACTCTCCAACATCTAAGTCCCCAACTTTTACACTACCAAAAGTAGGTTTTTCTTCTCCAGAAATTAATTTCATAATAGTAGTTTTTCCAGAACCAGTTCTTCCACACAAAACTATAAACTCGTTTTTATCGATATTCAAATTAATATTATCTAAAACCCTTTTAGTATTCCTATGCAACTCTAGATGATAATCTTTTGATACGTTGTTGAAATTAATCATTAATCTATTGTTCTTATTTCTTCTTCTATAAATTTATCTAATTCTCCATTTAAGACAGCTTCTGTATTAGAAGTCTCTACTCTTGTTCTTAAATCTTTTACCATTCTATATGGCTGGAGAACGTAAGACCTAATTTGATTTCCCCACTCTGCGGAAACTTTTTCTCCTTTTTCTAAAGCTAATTCTTCTTTTCTTTTTTTATCTTCAATAATAAACAACTTAGAAAGAAGCATGCTCATGGCTTTCTCTTTATTCTTCAATTGAGATCTTTCTACTTGGCAAGAAACAACTGTATTCGTTGGAATATGAGTTATTCTAACTGCCGAATCTCTTTTATTAACATACTGCCCTCCTGGACCAGAAGCCCTGTAATAATCAACTCTTAAGTCTTCTGGATTAACATGAATACTTTCTGTTTCTTTAATTATTGGTAAAACATCTACAAGGGCAAAAGAAGTATGTCTTAAATTCTGAGCTGAAAATGGAGATAATCTAACTAGTCTATGAACCCCTCCTTCTCTTCTTAAATAACCATAAGCATATTTTCCTTTAACTTCAAGCATTACTGTTTTAATCCCTTCATTCCCTTCTCCTAAAAGCTCATCTAATATGATAGCATTAAATCCTTTTTTTTCAAAATACCTCTGATACATACGAAGAAGCATAAGCGCCCAGTCTTCAGCTTCCTTTCCTCCTGCTCCAGCCATTATGGTAAAGATAGTTCCCTCTTTATCATATTTACCAGTAAAATTAAGTTCTACTTCCTTTAAAAGCAACTCTTTTTTTAAGGTTGAATATTTTTGCTCAAATTCTTCTTCAAGCCCACTTCCTTCTAAAATTAAATAGAACTCTTTTAAATCATTAATTGATTTTTTAAATAAGTCTAAGACTTCAATATCTTCTTTTAATTCTTTAAGTTCTTGAGAAACTTCTTTCGCATTTTCTGGGTTATTCCAAAAATCCAAACTTTCTGTTTGTTTCTGAAGTTCTTCAATTCTTTTTTTAGATTTTTCTAAATTTAATTTTTTCTCTAAAAAAATAATTCTCTCTTCTATTTCTTTTAAATCTTTCTCTGTTATTTCCATAAGATTCTTAATTA
>JAQVZN010000063.1 GCA_028708155.1 Minisyncoccota bacterium
AATCTTTGAAGGATAAATTGAATGGTATAAAGAATTCTATAGCCATTTTTGAAGGGTTTGAAAGAGAAGTACAGATTATTGAAAATATGGTTTGGGATATTGATTATCTCTTAAAAAATAATAACATCGGTTATGCGTAAGTCAGATATATAATCTGATTTTTTTGTATTTTAAACTTGCTTAAAAAAGATTAAAAAGATATAATTAAAGAAAAATATAATTAAAAACATATGGCTAAAAAAGAAAAAAAAGAAAAAATTAATTTAGAAGAAGCAATCGCAGAAATTAGAGATAGCTTTGGTGAGGGAGCGATTATGAAATTGAGTGACGTGAGAAAGGTTGATGTTGACGTTATCCCAACAGGCTCTTTAACTACTGATCTTGCATTAGGGGTTATGGGTGTTCCAAGAGGTAGAATTATAGAAATATATGGAGGTGAAAGTACGGGAAAAACTACTCTAGCTTTAAGTATTATTGCTGAAGCTCAAAAAAAAGGAGGGGTCGCTGCTTTTATTGATGCAGAACATGCTCTTGATCCGGAATATGCTAAAAAGATTGGGGTCATCGTAGATGATTTATTGATTGCTCAACCTGATTCAGGAGAGCAAGCTCTTCAAATTGTAGAGAAGCTAGTGAGATCGGAGGACGTTGATGTCATTGTAGTTGATTCAGTAGCTGCTCTTGTTCCTAAAGCGGAAGTTGCAGGGGAAGTAGGAGATCAGCAAATTGGACTTCAAGCAAGGTTGATGTCTCAAGCTTTAAGAAAACTTTCATCAATTATTTCAAAAACAAACACTATTGTTATCTTTTTAAATCAAACAAGAATGAAAATTGGAGTTATGTTTGGAAACCCTGAAACAACTCCAGGAGGACTTGCTCTTAAATTTTATGCATCTGTAAGATTAGAATTAAGACGTATCGCTCAGATCAAACAAGGAGAAAGTATTATTGGTTCTAGGGTTAAGGTAAAGGTGGTGAAAAACAAAGTTGCTGCTCCATTCCAAACTGCTGAATTTGATATTTATTATGCAGAAGGTATTTCAAAAGAATCAGAACTTCTAAACTTAGCTACAAAAGAAGGAGTCGTTAAAAAAACAGGAGCTCATTTTTCTTACGGAGATGCAAAGCTTGGCCACGGGGGAGAGCAGTCAAAAAATTTCTTAAAAGAAAATCCAAAAATATTTGAAGCTTTAAGAAAGGAAACCATTAAGAAAGTAAAAGAACAAGACAAAAAAGCCCCTAAAGAAATAGAGGAAGAATAACAAAAAAGCTCCTATAAAAGGAGCTTTTTTTATTCAGGAATATATGGTAATAGACCTAAGAATCTTGCTCTTTTAATTGCAAGAGCGATTCTTCTTTGATGTTTAGCGCAAAGATTTGTTTTCTTTTGTGCTTTAATCTTACTTGATCTTGAAATGTAATTTTGAAGTGTATCTGTGTCTTTAAAATCAATTTCGTCTATATTCTTTTTACAGAAATAACAATTATTCATATTCATAATGTTTCTTTATCTTTAAAATGGTATATCTTTTATATCAATTTCATCTTCATCGATAACAGGAAGTTCTTCTTCCTCTACTTCTTCTTGTTTTTTTGGTTTTGTAGGATTACTATTTCCTGCCGCTTTTGGTCCTAATTGAATGTTTTCTCCAATAATTTCAGTAGTATATCTTTTCTTTCCTTCTTTATCTTCCCAAGAACGATTTTCTATTCTTCCTTCAACAAGTAGGATACTTCCTTTAGCTGAATATTGACTTACAATTTCTGCTAATCTTTCCCATAAAACAATATTATGGAAATTTGTTTCTTCTTTTTTTTCTCCGCCTTGTCCTTTCCAATTTCTGCTTGTTGCAAGAGATAATTTGCAAACTTTTTTTCCAGACTGAGTAGATAGTAGTTCTATGTCAGAAGCTACTCTACCAATTAAGAAAACTTTGTTTAAGTTCATAATAAAAGTTAATTATTTATAATTCTTCTTTTAATAATTCTTCTACTTTTTCATTTACTTCTTCAACGTTTGCTTCTACTGCAACATTTTCTTTTACCTCTTCTTTTTTTGCAGATCTTCTTTTTCTCTTTATTTTTGGGGCTTTATCGCTTTTAATAAGCATTAAATACCTTAAAATTTCTTTCTTTGATTTTAGTATTTTTTCAATACCGCTAATAGCTAATTTTTTGTCTTCTCCTTGAAGAGAAAGAGAAAAAACTGTAAGCCAAGCTTCATTTTCTTTATTTATTGGGTAAGCTAATTTTCTTTGTTTGAAAGCAACCTCTCCGATAATACTACCGTTTTCTTTTACCTCTGAAATCAAATCTTTGCAAAAAGATGTGATTTGTTCTTCTGAAAAATCAGATGTTATTAATAAGTTAAACTCGTAAAAATTCATAATCTTTAATTCTTTAATCTATATGAATAAATATAGCAATTTTATTGTATTTGGTCAAGTATTTTGTTATAATAGCTATATATGAAAAACAAATCATTTACTTTAATTGAAATTTTAGTGGTTATTGTAATCATTGGTATTTTAACAGGTATTGTTCTTTTTAATACTAATGATGCGACAGAAAAAAGAAAAAGATTAGAAATATTAACTTTTTCAGAAGGAGCAAAAGGGAAAAATCT
>JAQVZN010000014.1 GCA_028708155.1 Minisyncoccota bacterium
CAGCCAATTTGAACTATCAGCCAATTCTAATACTGAATTGAAGGGAGAAGCTATTGAAAAATATAGCTTTTTGTCTTTTACGGTAGGGTTCTGAAGTAAACAATTTAAAAATGCTCTTTTTCCAGCTATATCAGAACTATTTTCAAATATAGTTTTTGCCCTGCGTGCGACAGAAATAACGGTAGCAACGGTTGTTTGGTATTCGTAGTCTGCATTTGTATATTCTTCAAGTTCAATATTAAGACGTTGTAATCTACTTTGATATTCTTGATGTTTATTGTCATATATGTTCTTAGTAATACTATCATTGTCTGGGTCTAAAAACATATTCAATAGGTTATCATCCATTTTTTTGATTTTTTCGTATTCGTTTCTTATTCGATTTACTTGAGTTTTGTGAAAAGCTATTTCTGATTCAGTTTCTTTTCTTAAATCTTCTACTAATTTGTTTTGTGTTTCTTCTGAAATTGTTTCGAATTTATCTAAAACTTCATAAACAGGGACTAATAAGTCTTTTTCGTTAACATATTCTCTTTTGCATATTTTTTTAGCATTCGTGCAAGAGTATAGGATATATACTTTTCCACTTGGCTTTATTTTAAGCTCTGGCGTCATCATACAGCCACAATCCTGACATCTTAATAATCCTTTGAATAAAAATTCCTTAGAGAGCTTTTTAGAGGGCATTTTATGGCTTTTTTGACGAATAGCTTGGCATTCATCGAATAATTCTTTAGAAATCAATTTAGGGTATTTATGGTGATATGTTCCGTGTTTTTGAGATATGGCTATTCCACAGAAAAAGGAGTCTTTTAATATGTTATAAATAGAGCCTTTTGATATTTTATTTCCTTTTCTGGATTTAAGTCCCATTTCTGTGATTTTAATTCTTAGGGATTCCATAGAATAATTACCAGTTGCGTACATTTCAAACATTTTTTTAATTAAAGCACCCCTTTCAGGGTCTATAATTACATCTTTTTTTCCATTATCTAAGGGGATGTTGAGATAACCTAAACGAGTCTGTCCAAGCCATTCACCATTTCTTCTTTTTTGTTCATTACCCCTTTTTACATTATCGCTAATAGCATCTGAATAATATTGGGCTAAACTAAGTGCTATATTAAAATGAAATAAATCTGTAGCAGGTGAATTTTCTGTTAAAATTAAATTATCAGAAGGGAAGTGAAGTTCAATTTTACCCTTTCTTCTCAAACTTTCTAAGGCTGGTAGTCCAATTAAAAAATCTCTTGATAATCTATCAACTTTATCGCAACAAAGAGCAATTATTTCTTTTTGATTATTTATGTAATCTAAAACTTTTCCGAATTCTTTTCGGTGTTCTTTGTATGCAGATTCGTCAAAAACAAATTCTTTAATTAGATGTAACTCTGTATTTTTTTCGATATATGCACGCAATCTATTTTGTTGTGCTGGTATAGAATTACCAGCTTCTTTTTGTTCTTCTGTTGATACTCTTGCGAGAATTACTGCTTTCATAATAATTGATTAAATTCATTATCAAATCTTTCTTTATTATTTGAATTAAAGAAGGGGAGACCTATTAATCTATAATCTTTATTTTCAGCTTTTAGTAATTTGTTATTTCCGTATTTTTCACTAATTTCAAGTAAAAATTCTTCCTTCCATTTATCGAATTCCATTAAATGTTCTCCTTTTGGTTCAATAAATATTTGATAGTAAAGATTGTCATTATTTTTTAAGAATAAAATAAAATCTGGTTGGAAACCTCTTCCTTTTTTAAAATCGTAAATTTTATAAACTTCTTCGTTTCTTAATAAGTAATACTCTTCGTATTTATCTTCTATGTTTTTAATATTATCTTTGATAAAATCAATGATTTTTTCTTCTTCGCTTGTACCGTAAAAAGGTTCTAAAACGTACCAATCTTTATTTTTAAGCTCATTTGTGATTCTTTCGCAATTAGAGTTTTCTTCGATTATTTTTGTTTTTGGTTTTGAAAATATTTCTTTAAATTCTTTTTGAGTAAACTCACTTCCAATTTTAGGACTAATATAGTCTTTAAGTCTATTAGAAATTTCTTTCAAGAATTTTAAGCTTATTTTAAGTTTTTCTTCTTCGGATAGTTTTTCGTAATGAGTAATTTTTATCTCAAAATTTCCAAAGAAATTTTCTTTTTGCAGGTCTTCGATACTTTTTATTTTCAATTCTTTTCTTAGATTTTCAAATTGAAAAAATGAATCTTCTTCTTTTGCTTTAATATTAATTGCCTTTCTGAAGATATGTTTTTCTATGTCTTTTATTTTCAAATTCTTTGTTTCTCCTTCGTCTTCCTGTATATTCAATCTTTCGATATCATTTTGGTTTTGAAGATTGACATTTTGCTCAGATAATTCAAACGAATTAATTTTATATTCTAAAAGAAAATCTTTTTGAATATCCTCAAGGGTATTTTTTTGCCTATTCGGATTGTCAATTGCTTTGTTTTGCCATATTTTTACCGTTTTATAAAAATTACCATTTTTAAATTTTTCTTTTAAATTAAAATTTTTAGGTATTTTATTATCTGATATGTATCCGTCTTTTTTCAATTCAGCTTTAAGGTGTGAAATGTATCTTGATTCTTCATCATAGGTATAATAATATAATTCTTCCAAAACCCTTAATTCATTGTCGAGGTCATTGTCAAATTTTCTTTTATTTTTTTCTTTATCTTTATATGAAAAAGGGAAGTATCTTACACCTCTCCCAATAAGCTGTTTTTCTTTTATGGTTGCTTCTGGGGTACTTCTTGTGCTTCCACCTGCATTTTGTCCTTGATACAGTCTAACAATGTCAAAAAGGTTTAAGACATCCCAACCTTCAGTTAATCTATCAACGGTAAAGATAGCTCTAATATGATTATTTTTATCCTCTAAATTATTAAGTAGTTTTTCTTGTTCTTGAGTTGTTTTTTCAGTTTTTGTTTTGTTGTCTTTAGAGTTGGTTATAATGATATTTCTTTCTTGGAAGTTATCTTTTAAAAAATCTATTATTTCTGAATGATAAATTTTATTGTTTTTAATAAATTTTATAACTTGTTCTGTTCTTGATTTTCCCATTTCAAACAAAGACGGTTTTTCTGATTCATAGATTTTATCATCAATATGATTTATAAAGTTAAAATTATTAGGATTAAGATTCTTAATTAATTTAACAAATTCATTGTAGTCATTTTTTGATTCTTCGATTGTTTTGCTTCTAAAGAGAATAATAGGTTTAAAGTTGGAAATATTGTTTTTAAGAGCAATTTTATGCCTGTACCAATGAAATAGAAGAGCTTGTATGACTCTTTCATCTTTTTCCAATGTAGATGATATTAGGTTGATTTCTTTAGTATATCCTGCGCTTAAAAATTCTTTTAATCCAAATTTATATATAATTTTATTTTTATATTTTTCTTGAATTTCTTGATTGTTTGGAATTGTAGCAGTGAATTCTAATAATACATTTTTGTTATTTTCCTCTCTTCCATTTTTATTTAAGATAAGATTAATCACAGTGTGCTCCCATCCTTTTCTTTCAACCTCATTTTTGCTTGCATTATTTTTAAGCTCTTCGCAAAAATCGAACTCGAGATTTTCTCCTTTTTTCTTTTTTGTGTCAGCATTCAAGTGATGAGCTTCATCGGCAAGCATTACAATATTTTTTTTATTTAAATCATCTAAGGTTGTTTTATTTTCTCTTTCTATATGAATATCATTATAGAGTTGTTGTATTGTTGTAAATTTAATTTCTATGCCCTGAGGATTATCACTAAAAGTTTCTACTTTTTTAACGTTTATTGTTTTATTATCTATTACGATTTTGTCTTTATATAAATATTTCGTATGAGTATTATCTATAAAGTTGTTTTCAGTTTTATCAACGATATTGTTTTGATTTACAAAGAAAATAAATTGCTTATAGCCTTGTTTATAGTAATAGAGAATTAGAGATGCCATTAAAAGAGTTTTCCCTGTACCAGTTGCCATATTAAACATTAAATGAGTAGGGGAAGATTGTTCCTCTTTTTTTCTAATTTCTTGATAAGTTAAAAAATTTTCTAATGCTTTTTCTTGCCAATCAAATAAATCATATTTTATGTTTTCTAAAATATATGAAGGTGTTTCTGGTTTTTGTATCCTTAAATCGAAAGCCTTATTTTTAATTTCTTCGTATAACATAATTATATATTTTTATAAAATTCTTCAGTAAGTTTTTGGTCTTTTTCACTTATACCAAATTTATTGTCTGACATTTCACTTTTTTGAACATATATTTGATTTAAGTCGAGCATAGCTAAAAACATCTTTTTTTGTTCTTCTAATGAAAGTTCTTTGAAATTTTCTTCTTTAATGATTTTTTCTTTGAACTCTTTTGTTTTTACATTGTAATTTAAAAAATATTTCTCGTATAATTCTTCAAAGAGTTTTTCTAAATCTTTTAAACTTTTGCAGTTTTTGATTTTTTCTTTAGCGTCTTCGTTCCATTTTGCGAGTTCGGAATAAATAAAAGAATCATCTTTGTCTAAAATTTTTATCAATCTTTCTTTACAAACATTAATATGCTCTTCCAATTGTTCAATTAAGATAAATCTACGTTTAAAATCATTTTCTTTATTTGATTCTAATACTGCGTGCGCTGTAGTTCCAGAACCAGCAAAAAAATCTAATATAATATCGTCTTTTTTAGTCATTATTTTTATTGTATCTAATATAGTATATAAAGATTTAGGATAACTCACATTCTTTTCAGAAATTAATTTCCCTACCAACCTTGTCCCGTGAGCTGTTGTATTATATTTACTATCAATCCAATGAGTTAAGAATCTTTGACTCTCTCTAACCTTGTAAAATATTTCAAGGCCCCCTTTTTTATTTTTTAAACAAATAATATCTTTTGATTGAATCCTTTCTTGTGCTTTTTGTTTATTTGTTTGCCAAGTTTTTTCAAGAGAATTTTCTATTGGAAAAACTTCAATCCAATTATTTTGTTTTTCTGTTGAAATTGTAGATAAATCTGGTTTTACATAAAAAGGATACCAAAAATTTGGTCTTTTTTGTCTTCCAGAAATTTCTACAGGGTTATAATTAATATACTTTCTTAATTTATAATTTCCTTTTTCGTCTTGAAATTTAAAGTTTTGTTTTAATTTTTCATCTAAAATTACATTTTCAAATTTTGCCAATTCCTTATTTTTAGCATATACAAGCATATATTCGTTAGTTACAGAAAAAAATTTTGAAAATTGTCTTCCTTCTGGTTTAATAACTATGCTTATGATTCCAACACGATTTTCTTTTCTAAAAATTTCATCCGCTATTGCTCCAAGATAAAAAAGTTCACAATGGTCAATAGCTATAGCAATAAACCCATCTTGTCTTAAAAAAGTTTTAGCAATTTCTAATCGATTTTTCATAAAGGTGAGCCAAGTTGAATGATTGAAGGTGTTATTGTATGTGAAACTGTTCGCATCTCCTCCTGTATTGTATGGTGGGTCAATATAGATTAATTTTATTTTTTCAGAGAATTGTTTTTTTAAACTATGTAGAGCTAATAAATTATTTCCTTTAATGATTAAATTTTCCTTTATGATTCCGTTTTCATCTCTTTCAATCCCTTTAACTTCCTGTTCGCCGTTCTTAGTATATTTTTTCCAGTTTACAAATGCTTTATCGTCTAATAATCTATCTATCTCATCTTGAGCTAAAACTTCATTGAAGAATATTTCCTTTCTTTTTGCTTGTTTTTCTTCATATTCTTCTTTTTTTGATGAATATTCGAAATAATTATCCATTCCTTCTTCTGTGCTTTGTCCACCTTCCAAAAGACAATCTTTATATGGCCAATTTAAAACTACTTCGTTATCGTCTTTTAATAATCCTTTGTTTGTAGCTAATCCAATTCTATTTTCGTATTGAGTATAAGAATTGTCGATTTTATTTTCATCTAAGAAGAATTTGAAATTTTTTATATTAAAAACATAAACATCTTTAATTTTAGTAAAGAATTTTTCTTTAATTTCTTTGTCTTGAATTAATAAAGAAATAAGTTTTTCATCGATTTTATCTGCAGAATCTTTAACTTTGTTATAATTTATTTCTTCGGTTTCAATATCTGTAAAATCGGGTTCTTTCTTTAAAATATTTATTAATTTTTGTTTAAAATTGTTCATATTATTTCGTCTTTACTTTATCAAGGAAGTTATTAAAATCATTTTTACTAATTCTAAATTCACGACCTATCTTATAGGCTTTTAATCTTCCTGCCTTTATATATCTATAAATAGTCATAACATTGACTTGAAGCAGGGAAGCAAGCTCTTCTGTTTTATAAAATTCTTTATTGTTTTTAATCATATTTTTTATTTATTATACATTACAATGGTTTACATATCAAGTGCATCTAAAATATGGTTTTTATGCTTGATTTTGTAAGGTTCATATTTTTCGAAACTTTTATTTATTTGTATAACCCAATTTTTAAGATTGTTTTTAGATATTAATTTATTAACTTCTTGCAAGTCTTTATTGTATTGGTACCATCTTCTGGGAGATAGTTTTTTAGACAAGATAGTTCTCAATTCTCTCATTCCGTTTTCGTCTTTTGATAATGCAAGTAATCCTATTAAATAAACTGCTTGTTTAGGTTTAATGTTAGAATTATTGAAAAGTATAGTTTGAAGAGTTTCATTTAATGTTGTTTCAAGGGAAAAGATATTGTAGTTATTATTTACAATCTGTTTCCAGTAGCTGTTTATGATATCTATACTCATTTTAGAATCAAACATATTTTTAAATGTTAGTTCTTTTTTATAACCTAAATCATTTAAAACTTTTGTTAGCTTCTTTTTGTTATTGAATCTTAATTCAAATCTTATTATTTCTTGAAATTCTTTTCTTTGTTGAAATTCTTTAAAAAGAGTTTTTTGATAGTTTGTTTGGTCTTTATCAATAGCCCTTTTTTTGTTTTTATTTAAATCAGCAATTTTGTCATATATTGTAAATTGATGTGAGTCGCTATGAATATATAGACTTTGTCCATTATTAATGAATCTTGCTCGAGATAAATCTAAGCTTTGGCAAACATTGATTTTATTAATTTCGGAAATAATATAGTTAACGGTATAATTGTCCTTTAATAAAATGTTTTTAGAAAAATGAACCGAGCTAATAGAAGCATTTTCGAGAATAGATAGGGAAGCGTTAATTCCCATAATTTGAAGTCTTTCTTGTAGAGTTTTAATTACTAAGGGGAAATCTTTATCTTCAAGTTCTTCTAAGTTATTTAAATATAGTAATTTGGGGGCGGAAAATTCAATCCTTACTTTTTTACTAAAAGAAGGATATTTTCTTGTATATCCTGTAATTTTGGGGAAGTATTTATTCGTACTCTTTTCTTCTTTGCTTGGATTTCTAACAACTTTTTCATATTGTTTTGTTTTTGAATGAAGCTCCCATTTTATTAGTTCAGGATTATATGAAAGTTCTTCTTTTGGAATTAATAAAATTATCGTATCAATCATATTGTTTTTGTTTTAATTTATTATAATTATCAGGATTCTGTTTTTTATCTTCTTTAATAAGCCAAGCAAACACATCGACTAATTTTCTATTGTCTTGAATTGATGGGGTGGACGTATTTATTTTTTGGCTTTTAGAATTTTGCATAAAAAAACCTATAGTGATTATGTCTATAGGTTAGCAAAGGGGGTGTTTATAAATATTGATTGGAATTTATAAACTATTCATCAATTTTTCTATATTTTGGATTTATTCTTGCTTTTGTAGTATTGTATTCAATGAAATCTTTTATTCCAGTTTCGAGCTCAATAGTATTATTAAGTTTTTGTGCCGCAAAATAAATTTTATTTTTTGGAAGATTCTTAAAGTCCGTTTCGTGATATCCCCAGTCCGTCAATATTTCATCATTATGTTTCCATTCAGAAGATTCTTCTTTCATTAAAGTTTTTAAAAGTAAAACGGCATCTGTTTCTTTATTATTTTTGGATATTTCAATGTTTTTATTTGCAAATTTCAACACACCTCTTTGCTTGTCAAAGCTTTCAATCATCTTATCGGGATTATTTTTTTTATATTTTGCATTAATTTCTTTAATTAAACTATCTTTTATAATGATATTAACATTTAAATGTATTCTTGTTTTTTGGTCAAAGAATGTTTCATCCGATTGTTTTTCTGTCCAAAAATCCAAGACATCTAAATAACCCAACTTTTCAAGTGCATAAACTGTTTGGAGGATGCAAAAATCGGGATTTCTTTTGGAAAATCCATCTCTATCAATTTCTTCTTGGATAATAAAATTGTTTCCATATAGGTTAATTTTATTATTCTCTTCAATTCGATTTATAAAAATATGTTTTTGAGACTCAAAACGATAATAATTTTTATCGTTTATAGTTAATTTATCGTCAATGAAAGTATTTATATAATTGCCTATTTCGTTTTCAAAAATATTTTTTATTTTTTCGTTTAATTCGTACTCTTTTAAGCAAAAGAGCATATTACCATAAACTTCATACCATACCCAAGATAAATCAGCAGCATCTTCAATTTTTATGGTTTTATTGGACTGGATTTTTTCTAAAATTTTTAAAATATTGTTTTGTTCTTTTTTGGGCTTATCTTGTAATTCTTCGTTAATATTTTTATTATCTCTTTTAATAAAATACTTATTAATATATATGGGAATTCCCGCAACTTGTGCCGTCATAAATATTCGACTAAAAACACTATACTTTTCTTCAATGCCGAGCATAAGTTTATAAAGATTAAAACTTTCTACTTTTTTATTTACTTCTTTCTTTTCAGTAATGAGTTTTATAAATTTAGTAAAAGTATAAAATTCTTGGTCAGTAAGATGTTTGTTGATGTCTTCGATTATCATATCTTTACAATACTTTACTTTCTGATATTATTCAATATTATATAATATATCTTTAAAAGTGAATTCTAACTTGAAAATAATATGATTTTATTAGATAATAGGATTAAGAGTTAATTTTATAAATATGGCACCAAAAAAACAGGAAAATAATATCTTTAAAAAAGCTATTTTTAGAATAGATTGTCGTGAAATTGATTTATCTCAAATCAAAGCTTTTTCCGATTCAATAAAGGAAGAATTTCCTTTTTCTGAAAAAAAAGAAGAAAAAATTTTAAGCATAGATATTAATACTCAGAATTTTCAACAGGATAATGTAGTGCCTATTTGGAAAATCAGTAATAAATTAAATACAAAAATAATTACGATTACTCCTACTTCCTTATCTATTGAATATTTAAAATATAAAAATTTTAATGAATTATTATTAGATATTAGTAAAGCAGAAAATTTTCTTAAAGATTCTGGAGTAAAAACTGTAACAAAGGTAGGCTTAAGACAGATTAATGAAATAAAAAATACAAAAAAAGATTTTTTAAATTGGGGTGAATATATTGAAGATTCTTTTATAGAAAATCTTAATTTTATTGATTCTAAAAATAAGAAAATTGCGAGAGCAATGAGTCAAATAATTTTTAAGGATGAAATTGGAAATATAAATCTTAATTATGGTATTTGGAATTCTAATTTTCCGAATGAAATAATCGAAAAAATATTTGTTCTTGATATTGATGTTCGTTCTCAATTTCCTATATCAATAGATGAATTGGATATAGAGTTAATTAAAAGTTACAATGAAAAAATAAGAGAAATACTTGACTTAACAGTAAAAGAAGCATTAAAAGGTGTTATTTAATATAAGCTATATGCACAAGAAAAATAATTATATTTATTATTCGTATTATGGTTCTGAATCTCATCAAAAAGATGATACTGAAATAGACTATTTAGATAAAGAAGGGGATTTTGATGTATTTAAAGATATGTATCCTAAAAAAAGAATGAAAATTGAAGAGGTTGAATATGTTCGAAAGTAACATAAAGGCGCAGTATAGATTCAGAGAAAGGGTTGAGAGGTTACATCAAGGAGATATTTTTAAAGATATAAAAATTAGTATGGGGCAAGAGGGAAAAAAATTTTTATCTTTTGAGATACCTTATGCCATTATAATAAGTCAAGAATGTGATTTAGAACATAGTGAAGAAAACAATGAGTTGTTATCAATTTTAATATGCCCAGCCTTTTTTTATGAGGATTTTCTTGCAGAAAATAGTCATTTTAACACGAAAGGAATGCGAAAAAAACTTGAGAAAAATGATGAAATGAAAAGATATCATTACCTTAAAGGGGATTCTAATTTTTCAACCCCAGAACTTATGATTGATTTCAAACAGTATTTAACAGTTCCTAAAAAATTTATTTTTAATAGAGATGAAGAAAGTTTATATGTCGCAAGTTTGAATGAAATTTTTAGAGAACATTTTTCTCAAAGATTTGCTAATTACTTATCAAGAATTGGATTGCCCGAGATTGATTTTTGCACAGAAGACTTAACAAGCATCAAGAATATATAAAAACCCTTTGCTTTGAGAAAGTTTTCTCCAATTAATAGTTCGGAATTTGTTCACGATGGACAGCCAAGTTGAGCGCTATGCGAGACGCGTCGAGATACTCTAGAAGTAATGATTTTATTGAAAGACAATATCTGCTAGTTATTATTTTGATAATAAATATGCACAAAGAGTTTGAATTAATAAAAA
>JAQVZN010000015.1:0-1894 GCA_028708155.1 Minisyncoccota bacterium
TTAACAGACTTTCTATTTTTTTTCCAATAGCTTTTCTTAAAATATCTGCTTCTCCTAAAGAAAAACCAGCTAAATCTTGAGCGATTCGCATAATTTGTTCTTGATAAACAGGGATTCCGTAAGTGTTTTTTAAAATTGGTTCTAGTTTTTCATTAAGATATTTAACTTCAGTTAAACCATTTTTTGCATTAATATATTGAGGTATATGAGACATTGGTCCAGGACGATAAAGAGCTACCATCGCGATAATATCTTCTATTTCAGTTGGTTTTAATTGTTTTAAATATCTTCTCATTCCATCGGACTCTAATTGGAAGATACCAATACAATCTCCTCTTTGAAAAAGTTTGTAAGTTTCTTCGTCGTCTAAAGGAATAGTATCAATGTCTAACTTTTCGCCCCTAACAGCATATATTCTTAAAAGAGTGTCTTCAATAATAGTTAAGTTTTTAATTCCAAGAAAATCCATTTTAAGAAGACCAACGTCTTCAATATATCCTCCTGAATATTGAGTAACAACTGCATTTTCATCTTGTGCTGGATGTTGCAAGGGAACAATAGTATTTAAAGAATCTTTAGAAATCACTACTCCACAAGCATGAGTAGAAGCGTGTCTAGCACAGCCTTCTATTTTTAAAGCAAGATTAATAAGTTTTTCTGCTTGAGGGTCAGTGTTATATAATTTTTCAAATTCAGAAACTTCATTTAAAGTATCAGAAAGAGAGTTTCCCATAGGAATCATTTTAGATATTTTATCACAATACGAATAAGGAATACCTAACGCTCTCCCCACATCTCTAATAGAACCTCTTGCAGCCATTGTTCCAAATGTTATAATTTGAGCTACTTTATCTCTTCCGTACTTAGAAGCAACATAATCAATAACTTCATCTCTTCTTTTATCGGTAAAATCTAAATCAATATCAGGAGGAGAAATTCTTTCAGGGTTTAAAAATCTTTGAAAAAGAAGATTGTATTTTAACGGATCTACGTTAGTAATGTTTGAAAGATAGGCCACGATTGAACCTCCAGCAGAACCTCTACCAGGACCAACAACAATATGGTTGTTTTTAGCCCAGTTTACAAAATCTTGAACGATTAAGAAATAGGCAGAGAATCCAGAATTTTCTATTACTTGAAGTTCAAACTCAAGCCTGTCTATAATTTCTTTAAGTTTTGGATTTTTAATTTCTCGTTTTTCAAAAATATTTTTCTTGATTTCTTTAAGTTCTTCTAAATCAATATTTTCTTTCGCGTATTTTTTTTCTATTCCTTCATAACAAAGTTCTTTTAAATAAGCTATTTCTGTTTTTTCTTCAGGAACAGCATAATATGGAAGTCTGATCTTTCCTAGAGATAATTCTAAATTACAAGCGTCTTTTATTTTTTGAGTGTTAGTAATAGCCTCAGGAACATCTTTAAAAATCTCAATCATTTCTTCTGATGGTCTTAATGAGAAATCATCGCCAAGCATTGATGGACGATTAGTGTCAGTTATATTCAAACCCATGTTAATAAGCATTAGAGTATCTTGAGCTTCAGCGTCTTCTACTCTTAAATAATGAGAGTCATTAGTTGCTACAAGAGGAATATTTAATTCTTTTGATAGCTTAATTAATTCTTGATTGCAAAGTTCTTGTTCTTTTATACTAGGATGACTTTGAATTTCTAGATAAAAATTATCTTTTCCAAAAATATCTTCGTACTCTTTAGCTTTTTCTTTTGCTTTATCAACTTTTCCTTGAAGAATTAGTTGAGGTATTTTCCCTTGAATACAAGCAGAAAGGGCAATTAATCCTTCACTATGTTTCTTAAGAAGTTCAACATCAACTCTTGGCTTATAATAAAAACCATTTAGATTTGCTTCCGTAACAATTTTAACTAAATTATTATA
>JAQVZN010000015.1:1994-10660 GCA_028708155.1 Minisyncoccota bacterium
TAAAAAGTGATATTGTTTAATTAATGAGCTTAAAAGAAGAAAACAGAATAAAAAAACAGGGCTATAAATATGTATTAGGATTAGATGAAGCTGGAAGAGGTCCACTTGCTGGACCAGTTACAGCTGCCGCTGTTTATTATAAAGGAGTTAATCCTATTCCTGGGGTTAATGATTCTAAAAAAATTTCTCCAAAGAAGAGGGAGATTTTAGCTTTTAAATTAATGAATCATCCTTGTGTTTTTTGGGGTTTAGGAATTGTTTCTGCAAGAGATATCGATAGAATAAACATTTTAGAAGCAACTAAACTTGCAATGCAAAAAGCGATTGAGGATTTGGAAGAAAAATACAAAATTAAAGCCGATTATCTAATCTTAGACGGAAAGATGAATTTAGATGTTTTAATAAAGCAGATTTCTATTGTTAAAGCTGACGAAAAAGTTTTTTCTTGTTCCGCTGCTTCTATTATTGCAAAAGTGGCAAGAGATAAGATTATGGTAAAGATGAGTAAAAAGTATCCAGAATATTTATTTGAAAAACATAAAGGTTATGGAACAAAGGTCCATTTAAATTTAATTAAGGAACATGGACCATGTTCAATTCATAGAAAAAGTTTTAAACCGATTAGTGATTATTGACAAAATTGAATTAATTTTTTATTATCTAGGAGGTCCTCAATGCTCATACATTAGGATTTCTAGAGGAAAATAAAATGGCGAAAGTTTCAAAAGAATTAATAGAGAGACTCGAAAGAAGTGTTCCTGGACAGAAATTTGTCCAGCCAAGAGTTGTCAGCGACACAGAACGGCAAATAGATAAGCATCTTGCCATGCAAGATTTTCTAAGAAATCAACCCGTCGAAGGTTTATTGGTAATGGAATAAAGTTCTGTTTTTGATAAACTTTTTTTTATTTACTTTTAAAATATTTTATGCTATAAATAATATAGGTTTAGAACCTGTATTTTTATTTTTCTTTACAAAATTAAAGAAAAATGTATAATAAATCAAGATAATAAATTAAAGATATTTGTAGATATGGCTGTACCTAAAAAGCGAACCCCCTCATCAAGAAGAGATAGGAGAAGAGCTAATATTTTTTTGAAAGAACCACAACTTGTAAAATGTAAAAAATGTGGAAAACCAACAGAGCCTCATACTATTTGCCATGAGTGCGGTTTTTATAAAGGAAAGGAATACATTAACGTAATGGCAAAGATTGAGAAAAAACAAAAAGCTTTAAAAACAGAAGTAGAAGAAACTCCTGAAATAAAAGAAGAGGTAAAGAAACCTAAAAAAGCGAGCAAGAAGACAGTTAAAAAAGAAGCTTCAAAAGAATAAAATTATGGCAACACGACATATTTCTAGATCAATTGTTATGCAAAGCCTTTATGAATGGGACTTTGGGAATATGAAAGGTGATTTAATGTCTATTGCTCATAAGAATACAGATGAGTTTGGTGCTGGATTAGAAGAAACAGCCTTTATTTTTGAGCTAGTAGAAGGAATTTTAAAGAACAAAGAAAAGATAGATGAGATTATTGAAAAAACGGCTCCTGATTGGCCACTAGCTCAAATAAACTTACTAGATAGAAATATTTTAAGAATTGGAATTTATGAACTTCTTTATGAAGACAAAGATGCCGTTCCTCCAAAAGTAGCAATCAACGAATCAATAGAATTAGCTAAAAACTATGGGGGAGAAAATTCAAGAAAATTTATCAATGGAGTTTTAGGAACAGTCTTTAGTGTATTACAAGGTGAAAGTGAATCATAAACTGTAAATTATTTATATAGTTTTCAGTCTATAATTCAGTTTATAGTTATGAACAAGAATTTTGAAGAATTAGAAAAACAACTGAATATATATTTTAATAATCAAGAATTGCTTACACAAGCCTTCTGCCACAGATCTTATTTAAATGAAAATCCAAAATTTTGTTTAAATCATAATGAAAGATTAGAGTTTTTAGGAGATGCGGTATTAGAACTTGTAACAACGGAGCATTTATTCAAAACATTCAAAGACAAGGATGAGGGAGAAATGACAGGAATAAGAGCTGCACTCGTTAATGCGGGAGCGTTAGCTGAAACTGCTCAAGGACTTGGCTTTAATGATTTCCTACTTTTATCTCAAGGTGAGGAGAAAGAGGAAGGAAAAGCAAGGTTGTCAATATTAGCAGATACCTTTGAAGCATTTTTAGGAGCTTTATTCCTAGATAGAGGGTATGATGATTGTAAAAATTTTATAGTTAGTAATTTAATTGATAAAAAAATAGCTGAAATTTTAGAAAAGAGACTAGATAAAGATCCAAAGTCCCTTTTCCAAGAAAAAGCACAAGAAGAACTTTCTATTACCCCAGATTATAAGGTATTAGAAGAAAAAGGCCCTGATCATAGAAAAAATTTTCTTGTAGGAGTCTATATCGGAGAAGAGCTTATTGCTAGTGGTGAAGGATCATCAAAGCATGAAGCAGAAGTAAGAGCCGCAGAAAAAGCATTAATTAAAAAAAATTGGTAAAAAATTATGTTAGTTATAAGATTACAAAGAATCGGTAAAAAAAATCAACCAGCCTTTAAGGTTGTAGTTACAGATAAAAGAAATTCTGCTAAAGCAGGAGTTCCTGTTGAACAAATTGGATTTGTTAACACACTTACTAAAGAAAAAGCTATAAATAAAGAAAGAGCTTTACATTGGCTTTCTGTTGGAGCACAACCTTCTCCAACTGTATTTAATGTTCTTGTTGATTTAGGAATTGTTAATAGTCCAAAGATGAAAATATCAGTTTCTAAAATAAAGAATCCAGAGAAGAGAGCTGCTCAAGCAAAGGCAAAAGAAGATAGTAAGGCAAAAGCAGCAGAAGAAAAGAAAGTAGCAGAGGAAGCGCCTAAAGTTGAGGAAGAGGTTAAAGAAGAAGAGCCTAAAACTGAAGAGGTTAAAGAAGAAGAACCTAAGGTTGAAGAAGAAGTTAAAACAGAAGAAAAAGCAGCTTAACCGCTGTTTTTTTATTTATTTGACAAACTTTCCTTATTATTACACAATACTAGTGTCTTTTTAAAGGCGCTAGTATTTTTAAAATTAAAAAAGGAGAGGAAAAGAATGTCAGATTTAACTGAAATCAAAGATTCACTGGATTCGATTTTAGAACAACTTAAGGTAGTTCCTTACAAGGAACTTTCTTCTGGAAAAATTTCTCAGGATTTAGAATCCGTCAAAGAAATTAAAGCAAAAGCAGAGAAAACAATAGAAGAACTTACCAAATTAAGCAATATTTCAAAGGCTAAAGATTGTTTGTTTCAATTAAAGATGGGTAATTGTGGAATTTCCGTCTATAATTCTTTTACTAGTCTTGCAAGTTTTTACAAAATTCCTTTTGATAAGCTAGGAACTTCAAAAGAAGAAGTGGCTAAGCTTTATAAAGAAGTTTGCTTATTTGAGGCTAAAGTATGCCTTAAAAATTTAAGGGAGGGCGTAGAAGTGAAAGTGGATACATTAGTAACGTCTATGTGTAAATATCTTGACTTGATAGGCGCTTCCTTAGAGGAAATAAATACTTCAGACGAAGAGATCAATTTCTTTTATAGAATAGAGAATATAAGAAGGATTCTAAAGATAATTGATAAGCTAAAACAAAACCCAAACGTCTCTTTTATTTCATTAATAAAAGAAGATATGGAAAAATATAATATTTCCTTTGAAGACTTAGAGATAGAAGAGCAAGAATTTCTTGAAATTATTAAGAAAGTTTACATTATTAATGCTAAACATGATCTTGAAAATATGCAGGAAAGTTTAAACCCTTACTATTACATCGTTTGCATTAAAGAATATCTTGAAAATGGACTTTCTCTTGAAGACATTGGTTTTTCAGAGCAAGAATTTAATAATTATTACCATGAGCAAAGTATTCTTTCTGCTAAGAGATGTTTCAAAGATCTACAAAAAGACAAAAACAATCTTTTTTTCGTAGAAAATTTCTTCGATTGTTTAATTGATAATGATTTGTCTTTTGAAGATATAGGGATGAATGTAAAAGAAGTTTGCGAGGGAATCAGTTTATCTAAAAAAGAGAGCTATTTAAAAGATCTTCAACTGAGAGATTCTATCTTAATTCTTAAAACAAAAGAAGATAAAAAATCTTCTGAATTAGTTGCTAGATATTATCTTTCGTTACTTCTTAGAAGGTATGATTTTGTAAGAGAATATGAATTACGTAAATATCTTGAAAAAGCAGACCTGTCTTTAGAAGAAATAGGGACCTCTGAAAAACAGTTAAAGGAAATGAAAAAGAAAGCAATAAGATAAAGAGCTAAGCTCAAATATATTCCTAACATTTTTTTGTTAGGATTTTTTTTATTGACAAAAAAATAAAGAAAAGATAAACTATACTACGGTTCATTAGTTGGTAATAGTTAATCTAAAGCATCAAGCGCAATATTTTTTCTGTTTTTAAAAAACAGACATATTTCTTTAGGTTAATCTATTACAGAGGAAGCTGAAATATTAACATTTTTGTTAATAAAAAAGCTTCCTTCTTTTTATATTAAATCTATTGACATTGTAATTTAGAAACTGTAAAATGATTCTGTGGTTGTCGACCACGGTTTAAGTTTTAAGACAAGTTAAAAATAATAAAGTATGGCAGAAATAAAAGATCAAGAATTTCTTGAATATATCGTAAAGACTTTAGTTGATCATCCTGAAGACGTTATCGTAAACAGAGGCGTTGATGAAATGGGTGTACTTCTAACAGTTAAGGTTAATCCTGAAGATATGGGACAACTTATTGGAAGACAAGGTTCTACTGCAAGAGCAATCAGAAGTCTAGTAAAAATTATTGGACTTAAAAATCATGCAAGAGTCAATTTGAAGATTGAAGAACCAGAAGGGTCAACCAGAGTTAGAGAAGAAAGAAAAGAAGAAAAAGTAGAAGATATTACAGATGTAACAGACGGTTTAGACGATCTTAAAATATAAGTAAAGTTTTAAATCAAAAGCAAGCTTTCCTCACTCAAGGGAAGCTTGTTTTAATTAGGTCCTTGTGTTAATTTAAAAGTATGAAATTCAATATTTTAACCATATTTCCTTCAATGTTTGATTCTTATCTAAAAGAAACCTTTATCTCAAAAGGAATTGAAAAAGGTTTAATTGAAGTTAATGTGCACAATTTAAGAGATTTTACTGATGATCCAAGAAGAAGAGTTGATGATAGTCCTTTTGGTGGTGGTCTTGGCATGGTGATAAGGATTGAACCGATATACAAGGCAATTCAAAAATTAAAAGATGAGAATACAAAAGTAGTAGTTTTTTCACCAAGAGGGGAGAAGTATAATCAGTTAAAATGTGCAGAATATTCAAAATGTGAAAATTTAATATTAGTTTCTGGAAGATATGAGGGAATAGATGAGAGAGTTTTAGAGAATATGGCTGACGAAGTAATTTCTATTGGTGATTATGATTTAATGGGAGGAGAATTGCCTTCAATGATCGTTGTTGAATCTGTTTCTAGATTAATACCTGGAGTTTTAGGAAAGGAATGTTTTTTAGAAGAAAGAATGACTAAAGAAGGTGGTTTTATTGAGTATCCTCAATATACTAGGCCAGAAGTTTTTGTTACTGATGAAGGCAAAGAATTAAAAGTTCCAGACGTTCTTTTGTCAGGGAATCATAAAGAAATTAGTGCTTGGAGAGAAAAAAGGAAAAAGGTTATTGAAAATTAATTGAATCTTTGCTATTATAACAAAGTATTATTCGATGGGTAGGTTCCAGAGCGGTCAAATGGGGCAGACTGTAAATCTGCTGGCTCACGCCTTCGGGGGTTCGAGTCCCTCCCTGCCCACAGTTTAAGCTTATCAAAGGAGTTTTTTGCCGACGTAGTTCAGTGGTAGAACACTCCCTTGGTAAGGGAGAGGTCAAGAGTTCAATTCTCTTCGTCGGCTCCAAGTAATTCAAGATAAAATATAAAATTATTGATATGGCAAAGAAAAAAAAGAAAGCAATCAGACTTCAATGCACAGAGTGTAAAAAGGTTAATTATTTTACAAACAAAACAAAGAACATTGAAGGAAAGATGGAATTTAGTAAATTCTGCAACGATTGTAGAAAACACGTTATGCATAAAGAAATGAAGAAGTAATTTCTTCATTTTTTATAGGGGCGTAAGCTCAACGGCAAACTGCTTCTCTCCAAAAGAAGTCTTGAGGGTTCGAATCCTTCCGCCCCTGCCAATTAGAGCATGGTTAAAGCGCACGAGTTACATTAATTTGTATGAATATGATTAAAATAAGCAACAACTTATTAATTAAAAATATCGATGGAAACACCTTACTATTTTAAGGTGTTTTTATTATGAAAATGTAAAATATGATTAGGTTTAATTTGATTGAAAAATTAAAATTAGTATTCACTTTTGGGAAGGGCCATAAAAAAGAAAATCTTAAATCTGGAGTTATTTGTGAAGGTGAAAATGCTACCTTCATAAACTCTAAAGGAAGCGGTCCCGATGCGGGCATGTTAGACAAGGGAAAAAATACAAGCTCTATCAATTCAGAATGGAAAAGTGAAGGCTAGAGTCTATTTTTATTTTATGTTATAATGTAATAAAAATAAAAACTTATAAAAAATAAAATGATTAACTTAAACCAAGAAGAAAAACCACCGGTGAAAATGATCGTTGCTTATATCGTTACAAAAACCATAATAATTTTATTAATTACGTATATATTTCTTTCCATTTTCAACACCCCAGAATTTTTAATTTGTCTTTTGGGCTTGTTTTTAATACCGATCTTATCAATAATGGTTATTTCGAGATGTTTACACGTAAGCAGTGTAAAATTTTTATTAAACGAAGATAAAATACAAATTAAAAGTGGAACTGTTTTTAAAAAAATAAAGATTATTCCTTATTCAAAGATTCAAAGTGTTGATATCAAATATGGGTTACTAAGGTCTTGGTTAGGATTGAGCACAATCAATCTTTGGACCAGTTCTCAGGGACAAGTTAGCGGAAAAGAGGTTTTGTCGGATGGCAGATTGATTCTTCTAAAAAAAGACGCAGAAGAAATATCAAATTTCATAATTTCTAAAAAAGAAGAGCAGGTTAATCTAAATTAGCTAAAATTATTCCAATTTCATCCCACTGCGTCTGCAAATAAGATTAATTTTGATTGTGAAAATAATTTAAAATTATGCCTACCAATAAATTATTTAAAGAAATAAACACTTGTTTTTGTTTTTTAGATGAAACAGGACTACTTAATAGTGCGAATGATAGATTTTTTGCCTTAGGAATTCTTAAATGTAAAAATCCTCAAGAATTATATAAATGTATACGAAAAATAAGGGATCGCTATAATTATCGAGAAGAAATGAAATGGAGTGGATTAAATAGAAGAATTAGATTTGCAGTAGCTAGAGAAATTTTTAATGTTTTTTTACAAGAAGATTCTGAGTTTAATTGTATAATTCTTGATAAAAATGAACTTGATTTTAATTCTTATTTTCAAAATGATTTATATAAAGTTTATACAAATTTTTCCGTAGCTTTACTGAAATTAATAATTGGAAAAAATCCACAAGAAGTAATAATTCTTTTAGCAGATAATTATTTTTCTCCTGATAAAACAGATCAAGAGGGTGCTATTAAAGGCATCATTAATGACCATTATAAAAATTTTGTTATTGCAGGGGTATGTCAAATAGACTCTAAGTCTTCTGATTTATTGCAGCTTACTGATTTAATTTTAGGAGCTATATTATCTGATCTTAAGAAACAAAACGGACTAGTATTAGAACAAAATAAATTTAAACGAAAGTTTATTAATTTTATATATCAAAAATTGAAAATAAAAAAATCTTTTTTTATAAATAATCTTGGATTAAAAACAAGAAATTATGTTTTATCTGGAAATAAAATAAGAGCTACAATTTTTGATAGTAAACGATCAACGGTAATAAAAAACAAGCCATGGCCCACAACGGGCGACGCTTGTCTTCATGGATATCATGAATGATGATATCTAAATAAAGTTTAGAAAAAAAATCAAAACTTGTCAAGCTTATTAAATCTATTTTTAATTCAAAAAAGTTATAAGTTTATTTTATCGTTTTTGTAAACTCTAAATTAAGCTTTCATATTTTCCTATTTTTGATATAATCTTTTTAAAGATAAATATTTTAAATATATGAAAATAGGAATATATGTAGCTCACGATGACGATGCAATTATAGGGGTCGGAGGAACAATCATCAAGCATTTAAAATCAGGTGATGATGTTTATGTGGTTATTTTTACTGATGGAGAAAATTCTCATCGTATCGTATTAGGACTAGAAGAAAATCCTAACCCTCAAGAAGTTAAAGAAAAAAGAAAAGAAGAGATTAGGAATGCTATGAATGTTTTGGGTTTGAAAAAAGATGGTTTATTTTTTTTAAATCAGATTGATGGAAATGGTAATTTTTGGAAAGATGATGCAGATTTATTTAATAAGGTTTTATCACTAACAAATCAAGAAAAACCAGATATCATATATTATCATTATCAATTAGACGATCATGTCGATCATAAAGCCGTAAACAAAATAGTCTCAAATATTGTTAAAAAAATAAAGACTCCTATTCAAGCATATCAATTTTGTGTTTGGGGTGGAATTAATAACCCTGATATTA
>JAQVZN010000016.1 GCA_028708155.1 Minisyncoccota bacterium
TTTTGGTGTATTATATAGATATGGAAATCAAAAGATTGTTAAATTCATTTTTAGAGATTATGCTTCTTGTTATTATTGCTTTAGCAATAGTAATACCAATTAGAACATATGTCTTCCAACCATTTATAGTTAATGGAAGTTCAATGGAACCTAATTTTTATTCGGGGGATTATTTGATTGTAGATGAATTTACCTATAATTTCATAAATGAGCCTAAAAGAGGTGATGTGGTTGTTTTTGATTATCCTTTAAATACTAATTTTAAATATATTAAAAGAATAATAGGTCTTCCAGGAGAGACAGTTTCTATTGAAGATGGAAAAATAAAGATAACTACAACAGAAGGAGAAGAGATAGTTTTAGATGAAAATGAATATTTAAGCGATGAAAGTATTAAGAATTGGGTTTATTCTAATAATTTAAGAGAAGAAACTTTAAGTGAAAATGAATACTTTGTTTTAGGAGATAATAGAAATGGTTCTTCTGATTCAAGAAAATGGGGAACTCTTCCATCAAGTAATATCAATGGTAAGGTTTTTTTAAGATTTTCTTTAACTGAACCAGCTGGACAAAAACTTTATGACTAAAATTAAATATCAAACAGTAACAGGGATGCATGATGTTTTTGGAAGAGAACAGATTTTTTATGATAGAGTAGAAGAAGCAGCTAAAAAAATAGCTAGTTTCTATTCTTTTCAAAAAATATCAACTCCAATACTTGAAGATCAAGACCTTTTTATAAGATCTGTGGGAGAATCTACTGATATAGTAGAAAAAGAAATGTTTACTTTAAAAACAAAAGGAAAAGATCTTTTAGTTTTACGTCCAGAAGGAACAGCTCCTGTTTTTAGAGCGTATCTTGAGAATGGGATGCAATCTTTACCTCAACCAGTAAAACTTTGGTATTATGGTCCATTTTTTAGATATGAGAGACCTCAAGCGGGTAGATATCGTCAGTTCTGGCAAATTGGTTTTGAACTTATTGGCGATGCTTCTCCTGTACTTGATGCAGAAACTATTTTAATTGCTTATAATCTATTAAAAGATTTAGGTTTTAAAAAAATAGTAGTTAATATTAATTCTATTGGTTGCGATGAATGTAGAAAAGATTTTAAAAAAGCTTTATCTTCTTTCTTAAGAAATAAGAAAAATTTAATTTGTTCTGATTGTAAAAGAAGGGCAGAGAAAAATATTTTAAGAGTTTTGGATTGCAAAAATCCCAAATGTCAGGAAATATTGAATGAAGCTCCTCAGATTGTAGATTACTTATGCTCTGATTGTAAAAATCATTTTAAACAAGTTCTTGAATTTTTAGAAGAAATTCCAGTGCCATATAAATTAGATCCATTTTTAGTAAGAGGACTTGATTATTATAGTAGGACAGTGTTTGAAATTAGTTTTGAAGGAAGCAAGGAAGAAGAATCAGTAGGATCTTTACTTGGAGGAGGAAGATATGACAACCTCGGAAAATCTCTTAAAACAGACGTTATCCCTGCAGTTGGTTTTTCAATGGGAGTGGAAAGAGTTGTTGCTTTAATGAAATTAAAAGAAATTGATTTAAAATCAAAGAAGAAAGAGGGTGTTTTTATTGTTCAAGTGGGAGATTTAGCAAAAAAGAAAACTTTGAAAATAATGGAAGAATTAAGAGGGGCTAAAATTAATGTTTTTGAAGCAATTTCAAAAGATTCTATGAAGCTGCAGTTGACAAAAGCGAATAAATTAGCCATAAATATAGTATTAATCATTGGACAGCAAGAAGCTTTAAACGGCACAGTTATTTTAAAAGATATGGTAACTGGAAAGCAGTCCACAATTAAACAAGAAAATATAGCAAAAGAAGTTAAGAAAAGAATTAAATAAGTTATGTTAATTAAACCAAAAACACAGAAAGAAACATCACAATCACTTGTATATAGATTTACTCAAGCTGTTAAGAAAAGCGGAATTTTAGTTGAAGCTAGAAAAAGACAGTTTAATACTAGAAATCCTTCAAAGAACTTGCTTAAAAGAAAAGCAGTTATTAGAGAGGAAAAAAAGAAAGAGTATTTGAAAAACAAGAAATTAGGAAAATGCTAATTGATCAAATTAAAAAAGATTTAATTATTTTTCAAAAAGAGAAGAGACAAATTGAGGTCTCTTCTTTAAGAATGCTCTTATCTTCAATTGTTAATAAAGAAAAAGACAAAAGACTTAGTTTATCTTCTCAAGTTAAAGAAGAAGAATTAGATGAAAAATCTAAATTAAAAGACGAAGAAGTTTTAGAAGTTATTTTTTCTGAAGCTAAAAAAAGAAAAGATGCAATTTCTGAATACGAGAAGGCAAAAAGAGAAGATTTAATTGAAAAAGAAAAGCAAGAATTAGAAGTTCTTCAAAAATATTTACCTAAAGAAATGAGTGAAGAAGAGGTTAGAAAAATTGTAGAAGAAATAATAAAGGAGAAAGGCATATCTAGTATGAAAGAAATTGGAATAGTTATGAAAGAAGCAATCTTAAAAACGAAAGGACTTGCAGATGGAAAGAAGATAAATAGTATCGCAAAAGAGCTTTTAAGCTAATAAAACAAACCCCCTTTGAGGGGGATTTTTTTTAAAAATATTTTACCGTTTTAATCAAGAGTTGCAGAAAAAAAATCATCTGTTAAAATAGATATACATATGATTGAAATTAATAATTTGACCTCAAGAATAATCGATTTAGATTCAGCTAAAGCGGTTATTGAAGAGACTCTTAAACAGGAAAATAAAGAAAACAATAGAGAAATTTCAGTTGCTATTATTTCAGAAAAAGAGATTAGAGAAATTAATAATAAGTATCGAGAAATTGATAGCGCGACAGATGTTTTATCTTTTGAGGGAGAGGAAGATATTTTAGGAGAAATTATTATTTGCCCAGAAGAAGTACAAAAAAATGGACCAAATTTTGAAGATGAATTAAAAAGAGTTTTAATTCACGGGACCCTCCATCTTTTAGGATATGATCACGAAAAAGATCAAGGAGAAATGATTAAAAAACAAGAGGAATATTTTTCTTTAATTAAAAATTAATTATTAGCATTATGTCAAAAGAACCAGCAATAATCGGTTTAGATATAGGATCTCAAACCATCAAAATTTTAGGAGTCGTAAGAGACAATAATAGTGATTTATATAGAGTAAAGTTCTTTGAGCAAATTCCTACTTTGGGTTTTAGTAAAGGAAGAGTAAGAGATGAAAAACTTTTAACTAAAAAGATTGTAGAGTTAATTAAAAAGGTAGAAGAAAAATATGACGAGAGAATTGAATCGGTTATTACTAACATATCTGGTAGCCGTTTAGAGCTTTTTAATAATAAAGCCTCTGTCTCTGTTTCTGGAGCTAATGGAAAAGTATCTGAACTTGATAAAGAGAGAGTTTTTGAAGATGTTAAAACAGTGGTTCTTGCTAATAATAAGAAAGTTTTAAAAGTATTTCCTAAAGAATGGTGTCTTGATGGAGAAAAAGATATTTCTGATCCTTTTGGACTTCAGGGAATTAGACTTGAACTTGAAGCTTCAATATTAACTTGTTTCTCTTCAGACAGAGAGGTTTTGGAAAATGTCGTTGCTAATAGCGGTGTTTTTCTTGAAGATATTATTCCAACCCCTTTTGCTGATGCGGTTGCTCTTTTAAATGACACTCAAAAAGAGCTTGGGGTAGCGGTTATTAATATTGGTTTTGGTACAACTAGTTTGATTGTGTATGAAGATGGAAAAGTCCTTGATTTAGCTATTTTCCCAATTGGTTCTTCTCATATTACTAATGATATTGCTATTGGACTTCAAACAGAAATAGATATTGCTGAAAAAATAAAGCTAGAATATGGACTTCCAGAATCAAGCAATAGAAAAATAGAAATTAATTTAAAAACTTTCTTAAATAATATTGATTATGATGACGAGGAAGAAGTAGTTGTTAAAAAACAAAAAAACGATAAAGATTATTTAGTTTTTACAGAAAAGAATTTGAGAGACATTGTAGCTCCAAGACTAAGTGAAATCTTTGATTTAATAAAAGAAAGATTGAAAAAAATTGGCAAACAAGAAAAATTGCCTGCAGGAATAGTTCTTACAGGAGGAGGGTCAAAATTAAAAGGATTAGAAGACTTTGCTAAAAAAGAATTTAAGCTTCCTTGTAAATTAGGTTCACCTTCTAAGTTTATTGGTTTTGAATCAAGAGATTCTTCTAATACAACTATTTGTGGTTTAGTTCTTTTGGAAAATGAATTTGAAGAAGATAGAGTTCCTGCAAGAAATAATTTAGTAGAAAAGATTAAAGGATTTTTTTCTAACTTTACACCTTAAATATGAGCAATAATTTAACAAAAATTAAAGTAATTGGAGTAGGTGGTGCTGGCTGTAATACAATACATAGACTTTATAACACAGGGCTAGATATTGAATTTATTTCTTTAAATACTGATATTCAAGATTTACAGAAAAAGAAATCTAGTAAAAAGATAAGAATAGGAAAGAAAGCAACAAGTGGACTTGGAGCAGGAATGTGTTCTGAATTAGGAAGATTAAGTGCAGAAGAAAATCGTTTGGAAATAGAAGAAGTTATAAAAGGAACAGACATTCTTTTTATAACTGCTGGACTAGGAGGAGGAACTGGTTCTGGTGCGATGCCAGTTGTAGCCGAAATCGCAAAGCAGAACAATATTTTAACTATAGGAGTAGTTACTTTGCCATTTTCTTTTGAAGGTAAAAAAAGAAAGAAAGTAGCGATGGATTCTTTAGCTTTAGTAGAAAAGAATATTGATACCTTAGTTGTTGTTCCTAATGATAAACTTTTAGAAATTATTCCTTTAGAATCAACAGTAGAGAGTGCTTTTGAAAAATGTGATGACTTACTTAAAGAAGCTGTAGAAAGTATTTCTAACGTAATTTTAAATCCAGGAATATTAAATTTAGATTTTTCAGACATTAAAAGAGTTTTAAAAGAAGGAGGATCGGCTTTCTTTGGAGTAGGGAAAGCTAAGGGAGAAAATAGAGCTGTTGAGGCGACTAAAATAGCTTTATCTTCTCAGATAACACGTTTTCCGCTTGAAAAAGCAGAGGGCATTTTATTTAACGTGACGTCCGGAGAAAATAATTTTTCGCTGGCTGAAGTAAAACAAGTTTCCAAGCTTGTAAAAGAAAAAACTTCTCCGTCGACGAAGATTATTTTTGGAGCATCTTTCGATAATAATTTAGCAAAAGATGAAATCAGAGTCACGATTATAGCAACATCGGCTAATGTAAGATAATTAACTTGAAGAAAAAAACATGGTTACAAAAGTACAAAAAAGAGACAAAACAAAAGAGGAATTCAATATTGAAAAAGTAAGAATTGCGATTTGGAAAGCTTTAACAGCGACAAAGCAAGGTAATGGGGAGAAGTCGCAAAAAATTGCCGATAAAGTAAATCAACTTCTTTCTATTAGATTTAAAGAAGAAGAAGTTCCTACAGTTGAACAAATTCAAGATATTGTAGAAGAAGCCCTTATTCTAGAAGAAGAAACGGAAGCCGCCAAAGCCTATATTTTGTACAGAGAACAAAGAAGAAGAATTAGAGAGCAAGAAGTTAGTAGTGAACAAGCGGTAGATAGAGTTGATGATTATCTTGAAAAATTAGATTGGGAGGTTCGCGAAAACTCTAATATGACTTTTTCTCTTCAAGGAATGAACCACTACGCTGTTTCTTACATTGTTAAAAAATACTGGTTAAATAAAATTTATCCAAAAGAAGTGAGAGATGCTAATGAAAATGGTTTATTTCACTTACATAACTTAGATACACTTGCTTGTTATTGTGTTGGTTGGGATTTGTACGATTTACTTCTAAAAGGTTTTGGAGGTGTTGCGGGTAAGATAGAATCAAGTCCTCCTAAGCATTTTAGATCAGCTTTAGGGCAGATAGTTAACTTTATGTATACTCTTCAAGGAGAAGCAGCTGGAGCGGTTTCTTTCTCAAACTTTGATACTTTACTTGCTCCTTTTATTAGATATGATAATTTAAGCTACAATCAAGTAGAGCAAGCTGTTCAAGAATTTTTATACAACATGGCTGTTCCAACAAGAGTTGGTTTCCAGTGTCCATTCACTAACATAACTTTAGATTTGAAACCTTCTGATAATTTTAAAGATCAGCCAGTCATTATCGGAGGAGAACCTCAAGCAGAAACTTATGCTGATTTTGAGCCAGAAATGAAAATGTTTATTAAGGCTTTTTACACAGCAATGATTAAGGGAGATAGAAGCGGAAGACCATTTTCTTTTCCAATTCCTACAATAAACATCACTAAAGATTTTCCATGGAATGATCCAGAGTTAGATAAATTATGGGAAGCTTCTGCAAAATATGGAATTAATAATTTTGCAAACTATATTAATTCAGAAATGAATCCAAGTGACGCAAGGTCAATGTGTTGTAGATTGAGACTAGATCTAACTCAATTAAACAATAGAGGAGGAGGAGGACTTTTCGGGTCAGGATCTCTTACAGGAAGTATTGGAGTAGTTACTTTAAATCTTCCAAGAATAGGATACTTATCAAAAACTAAGTCAGAGTTTTTACAAAGACTAGGAGAAATTATGGATGTTGCTAAAGAGAGTCTTGAGATTAAGAGAAAAACTATTGAAGATTATTCAGAAAAAGGACTATATCCATATTCAAAATATTATTTAGCCGGAGTTAAAAAAGCTAGAGGTGAATACTTTGCTAACCATTTCGCTACTATTGGAATTATGGGTATGCACGAGGCTCTTCTTAACTTTATAGGAGAAGGAATTGATACTTCTAGAGGAAAGAAATTTGTTTTAGATATAATGGACTTTATGAGAAATCGTTTGATTGAATATCAAACAGAAACAGGAAATTTATATAATTTGGAAGCTACACCAGCTGAATCTACTGCTTATCGTTTAGCTAAAAAAGATAGAGCTTTATTCCCTGATATTATAACTAACGGAACAAAGAAAATTCCATACTACACTAACTCAACTCAACTTCCTGTAAATTACACAGATGATATTTTTGAAGAATTTGATCTTCAGGATGAGATTCAATGTAAATATACTGGAGGAACAACAGAACATATCTTTTTAGGAGAAGAAATATCCGATGTAGAAACAGCTAAGAAGATGGTTAAGAAAATCTTTGAAAGATATCATTTACCTTTCATCACTTTAACTCCAACATTTTCTATCTGTCCAACACACGGATATATTTCAGGAAAGCATTTTAATTGTCCAAAATGTACTATTGAACAACCTTGTGAAGTATATTCAAGAGTTGTTGGATACTTAAGACCAGTTTCTCAATGGAACGAAGCTAAACAGCAAGAATTTAAAGACAGAAAAGTATTTAAAGTAAAGCAAAGCGATTACAAAGAATGAGAATCGGAGGACTACAAAAAACAACTCTAATTGATTATCCTTCTGAGATTGCTTGTATAGTTTTTTTGATAGGTTGCAATTTTAGATGTCCTTTTTGTTTTTCAAAAGAATTAGTTTTAGAAGATACGGAACTTTTCGAAATAAGTGATGAAGAATTCTTTACTTTTCTTAAAAAAAGACAAGGGCAGTTAGATGCTTGTGTTATTTGTGGAGGAGAACCTACTTTGAATAAAGAACTTCCTGATTTTTGTAAAAGAATAAAAGATCTTGGTTTTAAGGTGAAATTAGATACAAATGGTTCTAATCCAGAAATGATTAAGCAGCTGGTTAAGGAAAAATTAATTGATTATATTGCTATGGACGTTAAAGCTCCTTTTGAGAAGTATAGTATTGCTATTGGCGTTAATTTTGACGTAAATAAAATAAAGGAATCTATAGAGATAATTAAAAACTCAGGAATTGATTATGAATTCAGAACAACTATTGTTCCTCAAATCCATACCTTAGAAGATATTAAAGAAATAGCAAAACAAATTTCTCCTGCTAAAAAGTTTTTTGTTCAGAATTTTAGAAACGATAAAGATCTTTTAGATAATAGTTTTAAAGATGTTGTTCCTTTTTCTGATGCAGAACTTAACGAGGTTATAGAAGAAATAAAACAAAATTTTGAAGTCTGTTATTTAAGATGATTCCTCTTTTCGATGTTAGAAAATCTAAAAAGACTCCTTATATTACAATAAGTTTAATTATTATTAACGTTGTTTTATTTTCTGTTTTTAAAGACAGTCTTATAAGTTTATACGGTTTTATTCCTGGCGAGTTTTCTTTTTTTCATATTTTAACAGCGATGTTTTTACATACTAGTATTTTTCATTTATTATTTAATATGTGGTTTTTGTGGATTTTTGGAGATAATGTTGAGGGTAAAATAGGACATCTAAAATTCTTATTCTTTTATCTTTTTTCAGGAATAATGGCCGCTTTAATTTATTCTTTATTTGGGGAAAATTTAAGCATTCCTGTTGTTGGAGCGTCCGGAGCAATTTCAGGAGTATTAGGAGCTTATCTTATTTTATTTCCTAAAAACAAATTAAGGGTTTTCCCTAATTTTACTTTTCCAAGCTTCCTTTATATTATTCTTTGGTTCTTACTTCAACTTCTATTTGTTTATTTGGGGGAAGGAGGAATCGCTTATATTGGACATATTTCTGGATTTATAACAGGGCTTATTTTAATTTTATTTCTCAAATGACACCTTCTAAGAAATTTTTATATCTTTGTTTTTCTTTTTTATTCGGGATTTTTATGGGATCCTTTTTCCATACTTATTATATAATTTATTTTTTAATAATCATTTCACTTTTTTTATTAGGAATTTTATGGAAAAAAAAGCACGTTTTTATAAGCGTGTTTTTAATTATATCTTTTTTGTTTGGATATTCTTACGTTAATTATAAACTAGATAATATTTTGAAAAATAATATTGTTGAATATTTTAATAGTGAAGTTGAATTAACAGGCAAAGTTGTTAAAACCCCTAAAGATGATTTAACAATTAAAAAAGCAATTATAAAAGTAGATGATTTTAAAACAAGCATCTTGATTACTACAAACAAGGAGTTGAATTATGGAGACGAAGTTTTAGTTAAAGGGGAATTAATAGAACCTCAAAATTTTAATAATTTTGATTATAAAATGTATCTTGCTAATCAAGGAGTTAGTGGAATTATTAAAAATCCAGAAATTGAAATTATTTCTGAAAATCATTTCTTTGTTTTTGATATTAAAAAAAGAGCAGAGGAAATAACTCTTAAAAATTTATCTATAAGTAAGGCAGGAATTTTAAATGGGACTATTTTAGGCGAGACAGATAATATGAGCAGTGAATTAAAACAGAAACTTGGCTTTACAGGAATTAGCCACGTTATTGCTATATCAGGAACTCATATTGTTCTTTTGTGTTTTATTATGCTTAGTTTTTTAAAATATTTAAGAATTGATAGAAAAAAAGCGATTATTATAACTTTCTTTTTTATTTTATTTTATATTACTTTGATTGAATTTCCAGCGTCAGCTTTTAGAGCTTTTATTATGATGTCTCTTGTTCTTTTGGCAGAACTTTTAGAAAGAGAGACGGATAGTTTTATTTTAATAGTTTTAGCGGCGATATTAATTTTAATTATTAATCCTTTAGCTCTTATTTATGATTTAGGTTTTCAATTATCTTTTTTGGCAGTTTTAGGAATAATCTTTTTTAATAATTATTTTAAAGAAAAACTTTCTTTTATTAAAAACGATTTTTTAAACGATTTGGTTGCAGTTAATTTTTCAGCACAAGTTTTCGTTTTACCTCTTTTAATTTATACCTTTAACTATATTTCTTTATCTTCTTTAATTACTAATATTTTGATTGTTCCCATTTCTACTTTTTTACTTATCTTTGGTTTTGTTTCTGTTTTAGTTTCTTTGATTTTTCCTAATTTGGCTTTTTTCTTTTATGCTCCACTTTCTCTTATTTTAGGTTATGTTTTATTTATTGTTGATAAGTTTTCTTTTATGATTATAAAAGTAGATAATTTTCCTTTAATATTTCTTGTTTTAATTTATTTAATAACTGTTTTTATTGCTTATAAGATAAAGGAAAAAAGATTTGAATTTTATATCTAAAAAATGTATAATATATTTATGAAAACTAAATCATTTACATTAATCGAACTTCTAGTAGTTATTGTAATCATCGGAATCCTAGCTGGTGTAATTATTGTTTCTACTTCTTCATCTATTAATAAAGCCAATCTAGCTAAAGCACAGTCTTTTTCAAATACTGTTCAAAATGAACTTCTTTTAAATTTAGTTTCTGAGTGGACTTTTGACGAAGGAGGAGCAGAGGATACTTGGGGGAATAATGATGCAACATTAGGAGACGGAGCTACTTCTACTACTTATCCAACATTAGTAACAGGAGATAATTGCATCAGTGGAAGTTGCATGAGTTTTGATGGAGGAGATTATGTAACTGTTGCAAGCAATGGATTGAATAAATTTTCAGCTCAATCTTTTACAATTAGCGAATGGTTCAAGCCAAATACAATACAAAACTATATTCTTCTTTGGAGTTATGATTATACTTCTCATGTTAGCCCTTATTACGCTCAGCATTTAAGGGTAGAGCAGACGGGA
>JAQVZN010000064.1 GCA_028708155.1 Minisyncoccota bacterium
CTTTCAAATTTAGCTCAGAGATAGAACACTATTGATTATGTGTTTTTTTTATGCTATAAGAATGTTATGGAAAATGAGACATTATTACAAAAGTTAAACGATGCGGTAAAGGTACCAAGGCCAGGTGACATTATTAATGGAACTGTTTTGGCTATTGAGAATTTATGCATTTATCTAGATATCGGTCCTGCAAAAACAGGTGTTATCTACGGCTCAGAATATCAAGGAGCAAAAAATATTTTAAAGAATTTGAAAATAGGAGATCCTATTTCAGTAAAGGTTGTCACTTCAGAAAATGAAGAAGGTTTTGTTGAATTATCTTTAAAAGAAGCGGCTAGAGAATTAGCTTGGCAGAAAGTTAGAGAAGTCAAAGATGCAAAGAAAGCCTTTGTTATTAAGATTGAAAAGGTAAATAAAGGAGGTTTAATAACAGAATTATTTGGTTTCCCAGCATTTTTACCAACATCTCAATTATCTTCAGTTAATTATCCAAGAGTTCCGGAAGGAGATAAGGTTAAGATTTTAAGAAAATTACAATCATATATTGGAAAAGAATTTGAAGTAAAAGTTTTAGATTTTGATGAGAAAGAAGGACAAATAATTTTAACAGAAGATTCTAAAGAAACAGAAGAAATTGGAGACGTAATATCTCAAATTAAAGTAGGAGATGTTGTAGAGGGAGTGATTTCAGGAATTGTTAATTTCGGAGTATTTATGAAAGTAAATATAGGGGGAAAAGATGTTGAAGGTTTAGTTCATATTTCAGAACTTGATTGGCAACTTATTGAAGATCCAGCAGAAATTATACAAATTGGAGATACTGTTAAGGCAGAAGTTATAGATGTTTCTCAAGGAAGAATTTCTCTTTCAATTAAAAAATTAAAAGAAGATCCATGGAAAAGCTTAAGCTACAAAGTAGGAGATTCTATTAAAGGAAAGATTTTGAAATTAAATTCATTTGGAGCTTTCGTTCAAGTATTAAGAGAAAATGTTGATAATGATAACTCTAAAATTCAAGGATTAATCCATGTTTCTGAATTTGGTACAGAGAAAAAAATGCAAACAGAACTTGAAATTGGAAAAGAATATGATTTCAAGATTTTAAGCTTCCAACCAGAAAGACACTGGATGTCTCTTAAGCTTATAAAAAACTAATTAATAATATATTTCTCTTATGAAAAAAAAGAACCTCTTTTTCGGAGGACTATTTAAAAATATATTTTTTATTGTTTTAATTTTTATTTCAATTGGAATTATTTTTAGTTTTTTTAATTCAGATTATTTCACTAAGAGTAAGGCAGTAGAAACTTCTATTCCTAAATTAGCTCAGTATATTAATGACGGGGAAGTTTCAAAAATAGAAGTTCTTAAGAATGACGTTAAGGCTTATCTTAAAGATGATACGATTCTAAAAATTAAAAAAGAAGAAGGAATAACTTTAACAGAAAATTTATCATATTTTAATATTGAAGAATCTAAGATGCAAGAGGTAAATTTTGTTTACAAAGAAGATTCTTCTGAACTATTTTTAACTTTTCTTTTAATGGTTGGACTTCCATTTTTGTTAATTGCTATTTTCTTTTGGTTCTTTTTTAAGAAAAGTAAGGGTTCTATAAATCAAACTTTTGACTTTACAAGGAATAAAGCAAAAATGTTTGTTAGAAACTTAAAAGATAAGGTAACTTTTAAAAATGTTGCTGGACTAAAAGAAGAAAAGGCAGAACTTTCTGAAGTGGTAGACTTTTTAAAAAATCCTCAAAAATATTTGAAAATGGGAGCTAAGATTCCTAAAGGGGTTTTACTTGTTGGTCCTGCTGGATGTGGAAAAACATTGCTTGCAAGAGCTGTTGCTGGAGAAAGTAATGTTCCTTTCTTTTATGTATCAGGATCATCATTTATTGAACTTTTTGTAGGAGTTGGTTCAAGTAGAGTAAGAAGTCTTTTTGAAAATGCAAAAAAGCAACAACCTTGTTTAATTTTTATCGATGAACTTGATAGTATTGGAAAGGCTAGAGGATTATCAATGTCAGGAGGAAATGAAGAAAGAGAACAAACATTAAATCAACTTTTAACAGAAATGGATGGATTTGAAAAAAATGATAAGATTATTGTTTTAGGAGCTACTAATAGAGCAGATGTTTTAGATCCAGCCTTACTTCGTCCAGGAAGGTTTGATAGAAAGGTGGTTGTTAATCTTCCAGATATAAAAGAAAGAGAAGAGATTTTAAAAATTCACGCTACAAATAAACCGATTTCTAAAGATGCTAATTTGAGAGAGGTTGCCGAAAGAACCCCAGGCTTTTCAGGAGCTGATCTTGAAAATGTTCTTAATGAAGCCGCTATTTTAACAGCAAGAAATGGCGAAGAAAAAGTTTCTCAAAAAAATATTTTAGAATCAATCGAAAAAGTTTTACTTGGGCCTGAAAAAAAGAGTAGGATACTTTCTGAAGAAGAAAAGGCTATTGCCGCTTATCATGAAGCAGGGCATGCTTTAGTAGCTTCTTTTGTTCCTAATAGTGAACCAGTTAGAAAGATTTCTATTATTTCAAGAGG